>CAZTFS010000191.1:0-1024 GCA_964613045.1 uncultured Eubacteriales bacterium | reverse complement strand
TTGAATACTGGGAAAAGGCTGATGCCGAATACTATGACGGCAGAACAGGTATCTGCGAAAATCATTATGTGACAAACCTTTACAGATTCCTTGATTACCTCACGGAAAACATTGACGGTCTTATCATCGACAACTGTGCTTCGGGCGGTAAGCGTCTTGATCTTGAAATGACATTCCGCAGTATTCCTTTCTGGAGAAGCGACTATAACTGTTCTGTCCATTCCGACCTTTTCGAGGCAACACAGGCACAGACCTACGGCATTTCATTCTGGCTTCCCTTGTCAGGCACGGCACACAATATGACGAGTGAGTATTCATCAAGGTCTGCAATAATGCCTCTTATGCTTATGGATTTCTATGCACATACACATCCTGATTTCGATTATCACCATGAGCAGAAAGAACTGATGACAGGGAATTATTTCCCCCTTGATTTCGGCAGCTTTGACAAGGATAAGATGCTTGCGATGCAGTTTGACAGCGATGCAAGTGAGGGTATGGCTCTTATTTATAAGCGTGAAGATGTCAGAGATGACACCTATACGCTCATACTCAACGGTCTTGAGCCCGAGGCTGTTTATGAGATATATAATTACGACATTCCGGATGAAAAATACACCATGTCGGGCGAGGAGCTTATGACGAAAGGTGTTGAGATAAGCATAACCGAAGCTCCGAAGGCTGTAATTGTGCTTTATAATATTGTAAAATAATTTTTGAAGGGTGATTTTAAATGCTTTTATACATAATAAGACACGGTGAGCCCGGTCACGACGGTGCGTTGACTGAAAAAGGTTGGAAACAGGCTGAGGCAGTCGGCAAAAGAATGTGCAATACGAAAATTGACAGGATCTTTACTTCTCCCATTCTCAGGGCAAGGCAGACCGCTGAGCCTGCCTGTCGCATGCTCGGTCTTGATGCAACGATCGAGGAATGGGCACATGAGATCGGCGATGAGCGTCTTGCTCCCATGCCTGACGGCACAATGAAGTCGGTTTCGCTTGTTCAGAATACGGTATACCGT
>CAZTFS010000190.1:0-1061 GCA_964613045.1 uncultured Eubacteriales bacterium | reverse complement strand
AGATTAATCATGGAGACATCAAATAATAAGTTTGAAATCATCCATGAAACTATACAAAAAACGAATAATACATTGTCGGTAAAGATGCTATGTGAAATAGCCGGAGTATCACGCTCGGGTTATTATAACTGGGTTAGTGCCTCGGATAAGCGGGCTAAAAAAGAGATGCAGGATCGAGCTGATTTTGAATTGATTTTGCTGGCCTACAATCACCGCGGGTATGATAAAGGTGCAAAAGGTATATACATGCAGCTGATACATATGAATCCGCCGGTGATAATGAATGTAAAGAAAATTCGCCGTTTAATGAAGAAGTATGGTCTGATATGCGGTATCAGGAAAGCTAATCCGTATCGCAGGATGGCAAAGGCAATAAAGACAAACAATGTCGCATCAAATTTGGTGAAGCGGGAGTTTGAAAAGTATGGTCCCAGAAAAGTGCTACTGACAGACATAACATATATTCCGTTTAATGGAGAGTTCGGTTATCTATCAACTATTTTAGATGCATTTACAAAGCAAATATTATCGTATGTTTTGAGTGAATCGTTAGAGGTTGATTTTGTTCTGGAGACGGTCAATATAATGGTGAAAAAGCATGGCATTTCGCTTAGTACAGACACCATTATTCATTCAGATCAAGGATGTCATTATACGAGTTGCAGTTTCATCCAGTTGGTAAAGGACAAGGGATTAAGGCAATCCATGTCTCGAAGAGGAAACTGTTGGGATAATGCTCCACAGGAGAGTTTCTATGGACGAATGAAAGACCACATAGAGAACCGACTCAGGACCTGTACAGAGTTCTTAGAAGTAAAAACAATTATAGATGATTGGATGGATTATTATAATAATGAGAGATATCAATGGGAGTTGGCAAAGCTTTCTCCTAACGAATACTATGAGTATGTAACAACAGGAATATATCCGCTGAAGGGAGTAATCCCTTTAGTAGATGAGGATAAAGAAGAAGGTACTTGAATCAAAAGGTATAACCAGCTACTGGTACAAAAATCAAAACCCCTTCTTCTTAAAATGTCCTTGACAAGGGGTACACTTTA
>CAZTFS010000189.1:0-1205 GCA_964613045.1 uncultured Eubacteriales bacterium | reverse complement strand
CAATAAGTTACTAAGCAAATATAAAATTAAAAAAATAATCCGAAACCGTTGCCGATTGGCAATAGCTTCGGATTATTTGCTTTTGGTGGAGATGGCGGTAATCGAAACCGCGTCCGAAAATTCATTCTCTCAGCTTTCTACGAGCGTAGCCGATATATTAAATCTCTCCCTTTACACGCCTGTCGGCAGGCTTATATCGGGACAGCTCCGTTATGCATGACGGGTTACGGAGACTCTTGCCCGTTCACGTTCACTGCTGATCGACGCCTTATCCCGGATCGCAGTACTTCCGGGTAAGACGGCAGCTATTAAGCAGCTGCTAAAACAGTTTTATTATTGTCGTTTATTTTTAATAAACTTGCGATTTTTATAGAGGTACCGCACCTCTGCTCGCTTACCGGGATTCAAAATCCCCGTCGAAATCCTTTCATCCCCCTATATGGAATGCAAAATGCATAATGCATTGTGCGATTCTTAATAAGTATAAAAACCGGACTTGCTCTGACCTCTGATTGCCACTTTAACATTTGCACCTATACTTGTTCCGAATCTCAATATTTGCCGTCTGATATCAATTATTATCTTTTGAGGATATAAATACTTATTCAATTTCATTATTCTTAAGGCAAAAGCTTTACAAATATATTGTTATTCATAATATTCAATAAATTACGCATTGCGTAAGGACATATTGCGTTCGATCTCTCTGTTTGCACTCTTTTTTGCGGCGTCTTCACGCTTGTCATAGAGCTTTTTACCTTTGCACAGACCGATCTGAACCTTTGCTTTGCCTTTTTTGAAGTAGATCTGCAAGGGTATTATCGCATACCCCTGCTGTTTTGTCAAGCCGAAAAGCTTTAGTATTTCTTTCTTGTGCATAAGCAGTTTTTTCGGTCTGAGAGGGTCTCTGTTGAATATATTACCGTGGTCGTAGGGTGAAATATGCATCCCGTTTGCAAAAATTTCACCATTGTCAATATTGCACCAGGAATCCTTCAGATTTACCTTACCCTGACGGACGGATTTTACTTCCGTTCCGAATAATTCAAGTCCTGCTTCGTAAGTTTCCTCCACAAAATAGTCATGATAGGCTTTTTTGTTTCGAGCAACCATTTTTGTTTCTTCTTTTTGCATATTTTTCACCACCATGAATCAGAATTTATCAATGAACAATTTACAATTTACAATTTACAATGTACAATGAT
>CAZTFS010000188.1:0-1211 GCA_964613045.1 uncultured Eubacteriales bacterium | reverse complement strand
TCTGCTGCAAGGTTTTCATGCAGGTCAGCAATGGGATCGCCTTTTGTCTGAATATATGAAGCTGTCCAGGGGGTGCCTGATGCGGCTGCTGCATATATTCCGTCTGTATGGGTAACAAAATAGGCATCGAAGCCGTTACGCTTTATGTCTTCACAGGAGAGATTTCTTGTAAGCTGATAGATCATTGCTCCGATCATTTCAAAATGTCCGAGTTCTTCCGTTCCTATGTCTGTCAGAAGTCCTTTAAGTGCACCGCAAGGCATTGAATATCTTTGTGAAAGATATCTCAGTGATGCTCCTAACTCGCCGTCAGGGCCCCCGTACTGATCCATAATTATTTTTGCATAAGCCGGATTAGGATTTTTTATATTTACAGGGTACTGAAGTTTTTTCTCATAAGTCCACATACCTTACACTCCTTTTTCCCAGGGCCAGGGATCTTTAAGCCAGTCACAGCCGTCTCCCGATGCTGTCAGAGGACCGAATTTACTCTCGTATTCTTCTTTGAGTTCAGCAGCTCTTGCCATATGTTTTTCGTGCATTCTTTTTGCTTCCTTATCGCAGGGGTGAGTGTCCAGATACAGATGCAGCTCCCATGCCGCAAACTGCTGTGCACTCAGACTTCTCATGAGTTTCATTCGTTCATTCATTTTGTACATCTCCCTTTAAAGGGTTTGTCGAGATCACAGAAAAGAGTACCTCGGCAAAAAGCATCGTCAACGCTGAAATGTGATAAATCAAGCTGAAAAGGTACGTACGCCATTGTCACCGTCATGGTTTCGGGCAGAAATGTGCGTTCGCAGTCACAATCTTCTTTTACCATATCACAGCTGCAATTGTTCATGCATTTGTTCATTGTTTGACTCCTTATATTAATTTTTGAGGACATCCTCTGTTATATACTATTCGCCGGTGCTGATTTGTGATACAAAAAAAGCAGGGGGAGTGATGGCGTAATATCCTTAACGGATATCACGCCAGCTCTATTCGCCTACGGCGAGTGATATTGCTTCGCAGTGATATTCGGCTTTCAGCCGAGCGTTATTTGCTTCGCAAGTTTGCGGTGAATAGAATATCACTAAGTCCAAAGGACTTAATATCACTTTCTTTTAAAATATCTCGCCATAGGCGAGGAATTTTCAAAAGAAAATATCACGCTGACTTTAGTCAGCATATCACTTGACAGACAAAAAGAAAGAGAAGACTCGTTG
>CAZTFS010000187.1:0-1411 GCA_964613045.1 uncultured Eubacteriales bacterium | reverse complement strand
TATAATTTTTCATAAAGCTCTTTAGGATAAATATCTCTGTATTTTGCATATTCCGAAGAGGTTTTGCCAAAGTCAAAAGAATTACCATTATCAATATTTTTTATTTTCATAACTCATCACTCCAAATGCATTTTATAGAATTTGGCATTAAAGGTTTGAGTACCGTCAAAGGTGCTGTATTCGCCGTAGTGGTCAAATACAAGACCGCATTTTTCGATAACTCTGCCCGAAGCCGGATTATCGACAGCGTGGTCTGAGACAAAGTCTTTTATGCCGTGTTCTTTATATGCGAATTCAATCATCCGTTTTGCAGCTTCAGTTGTTAATCCTTTGTTCCAATAATCAGAACGGATGTTGTAACCGAAACCCCACTCGTCAGGATTTCCTTTGTGAGGGCCTATACTGCCGCTGCCGATTAACAATTTGTTTTCTTTAAGCACAAATCCCCAATGAAAATTATTGTCATCGGGAAGTATTACATTTATCCAATGCAAAACCTCTTCAATGTTTTTATAAAGATTATACGGCATGAATTTATTGACTCTTTCATCGCTGAGCCACACAAATGCTGCTTCTGCGTCATCAGGTGTAATAGGGCGAAGAATCAATCTCTCTGTCTCAAGTACGGGAGTGTTTTTTATGTATTCTATTTGTCTTAGGGTCATTTAAATTACTCCTTTTAAAGTTTTATAACTGCATCCAAGCATAATTCAAGTGCATAAGCAAAGGAGTCGCCGCCCCAATTTCGTTCATTATAGTTCTCAACATCTGCAAGAGTATCGGCAGTAAATAAAATGCAACCCCATACCGCTTTACGAAAAGATGCACACGCCGCAAGAGCAGAACACTCCATTTCCACAACTTCACACCCCTCTTGCTTTCTGTATGTTACTTTTTCCTTGGTTTCACGATAAAAACCGTCTGTTGTCCAGGTTATTACTTCACGATACTCAAGGCCGTGTTCTGAAACAGTCTTTTCAACCGCTTTCAAAGCATCCTTGTTAATCTCTACAAATCGGGACGGCATCATATAGTGATACGATGTTCCTTCATCTCTTAATGCTTTATACGGAACGATAAATACATTTTCATCAAAATCTGCGAGAGCGCCGCAACAGCCGCCTGTAATGATTTCCCGAACACCGTACCCAATTAACCAATCCAATATCTGAACGGCGGCTGGAGCTCCGACAGGTGCCTGACACAGACAGACATCTTCTCCGTTGTGATTGACAACATATATGGGATAGTTTTTTGTTTCTGATGTAAATTCACCCACCCTAATACCATTGTGTGCTTTTGCATATTCTTCAATATGCTTATCCAGAAAAGCAAAAACGGCTTTACGAGGTAACTTAAGATTCAGATTTTCATGTGTCGGAACAATAATTGCTGTTTTATCCGTGTCAAA
>CAZTFS010000186.1:0-1498 GCA_964613045.1 uncultured Eubacteriales bacterium | reverse complement strand
CAGCACAGGCAGCAGCTATGGCAGCAGCAGCTCAGGGCGGCGGAATGTATTAATTCAATGTACAATTAACAATGTACAATTTACAATTGATTGCATAAAATTGACGCAGACACTACCAAACGGCAGTGCCTGCGTTTTGTTATTCTGCATATTTTGTTTTAAGATACTCTTCAATTTCACTGAGCATCTTTTGTGCTTCAAGAAATTGGTTGTAAGCTTCTGCTTTTGAAATGACATAGAAATCATCATAATCACTGTGGGTTCTGGTACTGAATTGTATATCAATAATTTTTGAAAGTTCAGCACTGAAAATGCCTGTTTTTATATAATTCTTTCTGAATTCAGATATTATACCCGAGTGTTTTTTACTGTCAAATTCATCAAAAACAAGAACAGCTCGCATTGCGTGAAAAACTGCATAATATGAACGATTTGCTGATGATTTGAAGCTTTCGGTGTTAAGCAGTATTTCAGCATCCTTGATGCAACTTTTTGCTGATTCAAGCCGTACCTGAGATAATGCAATTTTGTCTTCAGACTGCAATTTTAACACCTTCCTTGTCAACATTGCGGTAGAACGGCAGAATGTTTTTGAAACGATTGAATCTGTCACTCGGGACAATGCAAATTGATAAAACACAATCGTATTCAAGTTCAAGGTGATAAATTTTCTCGTAAAGATGTTTTGTGTAACTGTTGATATCCGTTTCGGCAATATCTGCAAGAATCATAATGTCAATATCTGATTCGCTGTCATAATCGCCTCTTGCATAAGAGCCGAAAAGAATTACTGAATGAAGTTTTTCAGAAAACAGATCTTTTGATTGTGAAGCAACTGTTGATAATACTGTTTTCAGTTGGTTTTCAGCACACATCTGCCATTCCTCCTCTCTGTTTATAGTATATACTAATTATTTATGAATTGCAATGATTTTTTAATTGCTGATTTTCGGGTTATCTGTTCTTTCCACAAGGTAATCAACGCTTGTGTTGTAATAATCAGCCAATTAGTCATATAATTTACAGTAAATAGTATGTCATTTTTTTGCTCAGAATTAAAATCGTCATTTTTTTTGCTCAGAATTAAAAAAAGTATTGATTTTTTAATTCATAAGTGCTACACTTGATTATGAAATCTTGTTGCTTAAAAAGGAGATTTAAAATGAAAAAACTTACAAAACTCATAGCATTACTGTTAACTCTTATACTTGTATTTACAGGTTGTAGCTTTGGTGCTGATAACGAAACTACAACAAATCCGGCAGAAGAAGATGTGAATCTTTTTGTCGATGAAGAATCGACGGCTGAAGAATCGATGTTTGATAATGAATTGCTTAATTCGGAAAGTGACAACACAACAACTCAACATCAACCCGCTAACGACAGTAAAGATGAAACCACAACAAATAAAAAAGAAACTACGACAGTGGATGAGGTTAAAAACGAGTGGACAACTGCCCAAATTGTTGATTATTTTAACAAGAGTGCAAACAAGGTT
>CAZTFS010000185.1:0-1506 GCA_964613045.1 uncultured Eubacteriales bacterium | reverse complement strand
AGGCTTCGGGATATTTGTTTTTACGGAGGTAATAAAACAGAAAGAAGAAAAAGTATGCACCGGTTGCGGTTCTGTGTGTGATGAGTCGCAGTTGACCGAGTTCATTGATGAGTTTATTAAACGGCTTGTAATGAAGACGGGCACATTTTGCAGAAAAGTGAAGTGTATGATATGAATGCGGTGGGCTCTTGTAGGATTTTTAACAAAAACAGAGATATAATAAAAAATTTATTGATTATGGAATATGCTTATGCTATATTAAAACAAAAACGGAGGTTTTCTTATGTCAAAATGGAAAGTTGGTCTTATCGGTAACGGCGGTATATGTAAAGGAGCTCATTTAAGCACATACATATCTGACGATAGACTCGAAGTAGTCGCAGTATGCGATATAATTGAAGACAGAGCACAGTTTCTTAAGGATAATTATTTTCCTAATGCAACTGTTTACACAGATTATAAAGAACTTCTCAAGGATGAAAGCATTGATTCGGTGGATATTTGTACACCAAACTATCTTCATTCTGTAATTGCTGTTGCAGCATTCGAAGCCGGAAAACATGTTTTCTGTGAAAAACCCGATGCGGTGGATGTTGCGGAAGTATTAAAAATGAATGATGCCGCCAAAAAGGCGGGCAAAACACTTATGGTTATGAGAAACAACCGTTTTGTTGATGCCTCTGTTTTTGCAAAGAAATATATTGAAAAAGGTAAAATGGGTGATATTTATTGTGGCAGAGCAGGGTGGCAGAGAAGAAGAGGTATACCCGGAAAGGGCGGTTGGTTTACAACAAAGGCACAATCGGGCGGCGGACCTCTTATTGATCTGGGTGTTCATATGATAGACCTTGCGATATGGCTTATGGGTAATCCCATTCCCGTTGCAGTTTCGGGTAATACATATATGAAATTTGCTGATAATGATTCGTCGGATTCTGTAAATTCTGATTTCGGTGATAAAAATAAAGATGGTGTATTTGATGTTGAAGACCTTGCCATGGGCATGATCCGTTTCGACAACGGTGCAATATTGCAAATAGAATTCAGTTGGGCATCAAATATCAAAGAAGAATGCCGTTTTGTTGAACTCCGTGGCACAAAATCAGGTATGAGTTGGAAAAACGGCGTGCTTGAGCTCTTCACGGAAGAAGAAGGACAGCAAATAAATATCACGGCTCCTAACTGCAAAGAAAATAACGGTCATTCCAATAATTTAAAACATTTCTATGATGTTGTAATTGATGGCAAAGAACCAATATTTGTTCCTCAGCAGGGTATCGACATGATAAAGATACTCTGTGCTATCTATGAATCAGCAAAAACAGGAAAAGAAATAATACTTTAATAATTTTTTCCGTAAATATCTGTTGTGTTATTGATCCACATACCAAAAATTTATTACGTTATATAAATTAATGTATATAAGTATTAATAGACCTCCTTGTAAATGGTAAACATAGCTGTAATAATACCGGACTTTAGTTTAACTGATAAAATATTTATATT
>CAZTFS010000184.1:0-1564 GCA_964613045.1 uncultured Eubacteriales bacterium | reverse complement strand
TCTTCACCGACAACCTCTGCGGGATGCTCTGCTGCAAGCTTTCTCATAGCCTTGAAGTGAACCTGTGCACCTGCATCAGACATATCAAGAAGGAAATCCTTAGCAAAAGTGCCGTCCTGAATATCGGAAAGGATCTTCTTCATAGCCTTCTTTGTTTCGTCTGTGATGACCTTGGGTCCTGTGATGTAATCACCGTATTCAGCAGTGTTGGAGATAGAATATCTCATGCCTGCAAAACCGCTCTGATAGATAAGGTCAACGATAAGCTTCATCTCATGGATACACTCAAAGTAAGCGTTTCTGGGGTCATAGCCTGCTTCAACAAGAGTCTCGAAGCCTGCCTGCATAAGAGCACAAACACCGCCGCAAAGAACTGCCTGCTCACCGAAGAGGTCAGTCTCTGTCTCAGTACGGAATGTTGTCTCAAGAACGCCTGCTCTTGCACCGCCTATACCGAGTGCATAAGCAAGACCTGTCTCAAGTGCATCGCCTGTAGCATCCTGATGGATAGCGATAAGACAGGGAACGCCCTTGCCTGCCTGATACTCACTTCTTACAGTGTGTCCGGGTCCCTTGGGAGCGATCATGATAACGTTAACATCCTTGGGAGGCTTGATACAGCCGTAGTGGATATTGAAGCCGTGAGCAAATGCAAGAGTCTTGCCTGCTGTAAGGTTGGGCTCAATGCTCTCTTTGTAAAGCTTTGCCTGAAGCTCGTCATTGATAAGGATCATGATGATATCAGCACGCTTTGCAGCTTCTGCTGAGTTGTAAACTTCAAAACCTGCAGCTTCAGCCTTTGCCCAGCTCTTTGAGCCTTCGTAAAGACCGATAACTACATGAACACCGCTCTCCTTAAGGTTGAGTGCGTGTGCATGACCCTGTGAACCGTAACCGATGACAGCAACTGTCTTGCCGTTAAGACGGTTAAGATCGCAGTCCTGCTGATAATAAACTTTTGCTGTTGTATTTGACATATTAAAGATCTCCTTTAATTAATTTTCTTTTGCATTGCTGAGGATGCTGTCCGAGCCTCTCTGAAGAGAAACGATACCCGTGCGGCACATCTCAATAATTCCGAATTCCTTGACAAGCTCGACAAAAGCGTCGATCTTGCTCGTCTCGCCTGTTATCTCAATAGTCATAGCCTCTGTGCCGTAATCGACTATCTTGGCTCTGAAAATATCAACAACCGACATTATATCCTGCCTTGTGTCCTTGCCGTTCTTTATCTTGATAAGAACAAGCTCTCTTGACACGCTCTCACCCTTATGAAGCTCCGTTATGCGGACAACATCGGGCATTTTATCAAGCTGTCTGATTATCTGATTCTTTATTGCAGTGTCTCCCACGAATGTAACGGTCATTCTCGAGTAATCGGGATCTTCCGTCTCACCGACAGTAAGAGTATCAATATTAAAACCACGTCTTCTGAACATGCTTGAAATCCGTGCAAGTACGCCGTACTGGTTACGGACTAAAACGGAAAGTATATGTCTGCCCATTATCAGCCACCTAACCTTTCGACGATTATATCATCCATTGAGCCGCCCGGAGGAAGCAT
>CAZTFS010000183.1:0-1602 GCA_964613045.1 uncultured Eubacteriales bacterium | reverse complement strand
GGTATTGCATATTACAATCTTCAAGCAGCTTCCAAAGCTCCTGTCTGTTAGAAGCGGGTGCTCTTTCCGAAATGAAGGTAGGAACAGTATTCTTTCGTATGTATTCCTCTTTTCTCAAATCCAAATCAATACCGGGAATACCCTGAAACAGAGAAGTATCCAAAAGGTCAATAACAGAATAATTCGGTATAAATCGGTATTCAAACTCTTCGTTTTTCCATATCTTATATTCAATTGCCGACACTGCATACTCAATACCAAGGTCATCCTTAAGGCATATAAGAGCATCAACCTCGTAACAGTTCATTTTTTCACCTCTTAATCAGATTTTCAAAAGATGCTTCAATAATTTTCTCAAATCTGTTTTTTATCATATGCTTGTAAAATTCTTTTTGTAAGTCAGTAATAAACATAACATCATTATCAATAAATTCGTTTATTTTTGTGGTGGAAATACGCTTATATACATTTACTAATGCTTTGTTGCACTCTTCAAATTCGAGGCTGTGAATAACATCATAATATGAGCTTTTCTTGCCCCCCAGTTTGATTTGTGATGTGGGGAAAGTAAATATCCTTTTGTCAGTTTCTTCCTGTGAGTTGATAATCGTCCTCATTTCATCTTCATCTGTCATATTGGGAAACAATGACGAACCGTTATCAAAAATGGGAGCAAGAGTATATTTGTTGTCCTTTTTCAAAAATCCCCAGTTGGCACCGTGACGGTCAAAGTTGCCGAGAAGAGCATCAACAATAAACAATTGCCAGAATGCCTCTATTGTTTCATCAACATTTGTAAGCTTTGAATTATCACGAAGCATTTTCATAATATCCGTATAAGAATACTGATATCTTTCTTTATCCTGATCTAAAGTGCTTTCGCCTACATCATTAAAGGGAACAAACTGATAACCGTCTTCTATAAAGTTTTTACAGGCAACAACCTGTTCACCCTTATATGTGCCGAGATAAGTTTTCTGCACCTTAAAACCTAAAAACTCAAAAATATGAGAGCCGATATACTCTGATATATGATTGTTCCTTTTACCGAACTCCGTTTGCTTCTGGAATTTAATCATATATTCGCTGCCGCTGATAATCAGCCCTATTTTCTTTTCGCTTCCGCCAAAATATGTATTACTCACTTCGTAGTTTGAAAAATCCATTATAACAACTCCTTGTTTTATAGTATAAATTATAAAGATTGTTTTGTCAATAGGGTATATTGTTGCATTATGATAAATATTATTATCATAAATATTAAATATACCCTATTGATAAATATTACGCAGATTTCTTATCTGCTTCTTCAACGATTTCCTTATTCATTCCAATATAGTTAACCACATTTTCGTAAGCATCGTTGAACTTGAATTTAATGGTAATGTTGCCGCCCTCGTGAACAAGGATTTCGTCAATCAACTCAACCACCATTGGTCTGTTTAATGCTTCAATATTGCCGTACTGCTTGAAATGAGAAATAAACTCATTTTCACTGTTCAGACCTTGAGCATATTCCTCTGCTGTCTTTGTCAGACTTTGGATTGTGCTGTCAATCGCCTCAATTTTCTCCGTGAGGTTGGCTTTTAACTGCATATATTC
>CAZTFS010000182.1:0-1602 GCA_964613045.1 uncultured Eubacteriales bacterium | reverse complement strand
AACAACCTTCTTGCTCCCGTAAACGGCATCCTTGAAAAGCTTACTCCCATCCTCAGTGAAGACGGCGAAGATGTTTCCATCGGTGCACTTCTTGAAGATTCTATCGGTTTCGACATCTGTGATCTTACAATGGATACAGTAATCGGGCTTCTTGATAATTTCGGCGTTATCCTTAATGACGAAATGGCAATGATCCTTAAGACATTCTACCTCGGCAAACTTGTAGAATTTGATTCTGCAAACGGCTACAAGGCATACAGAATGGCTTACACTGAAGACGAAAATGCAGCAGACTTCCTTACAATACTTCTCAGCTTTGCACTTGACCTCTTCAATATTAACGAGAAACTCTTCTCAGATCTTCTCGGTGCAGAAACATATACAGCAGTTAAGACTCTTATCGCAGATACCTCAGACAAATTCACATACCAGCTTATTGACTGGGGTTATATGTATGAGGGTGAAGATCTTGCATCAAGACTTAACGCTCTTGCAACTGCAAACGGCAAACTTCCCGAGCGTACAGGTACAGTTTATGATACCTATACACTCTATGCAAACAACTGGAACGAAGAAACAGTTGATTACCTTGACGACATTCTTGAAGACCTTGCAGATGAGATCGCAACAATGATCGCTAAGGAAGATACTTCTCTCGGAAACCTTGTTGAAGGACTTCTTGAAGATAATGTTTACAGTGATAAGGTTCTTAACAGCCTTCTCGAAATGGCTGTCGGCTTTATGATCGACTATGAAGACATTATCAAAAATGCAGGTGCTCTTCTCGGTGCTGAAGAGCTTGCTGACTGGTTCGACTGGTGCGAAGAACAGACAATTGAAGTTACTGATGACGAAACAGGTGAAGTAACAACTGAAACAAAGATCGTTTGTATCAAGGATTGGAAAATTGACGAAGCAGAAGATAAGCAGACTGCATTTATCAATGCATTTGTTGAAGCTCTCCAGCCCGCAGACAGAATTCTCAACTGGCTCCTCTTCGCAGGTGACTATGAATTCCTTGAAGGTACTACAAACGACGTTCTTATCACAATCAACGGCGGCGAAGGCTATACATACGCTATTGCTCCTCTCTTCGAGGCTCTCGGCGTTGATATGCCTCTTGCATCAGAGCTTGAGGATACAAGCGAAGCAGTTGCAGTTATCGCAGATGCTCTTACAGACGTTCTCGATCTCTACTGCTCAAATCCTGTAGACGCAGTTCTTAATCTTGTTCCCAACCTCATTTACTTCCTGAATGCAGACGGTGTAAAGGCTGTTGTAAACAACCTCCTTGTTCCCGTAAATAACATTCTCGAATCACTTACAGCATTCGGCGTTGACCTTGACCTTGCATCACTTGTTGACGGTCTTGACATCACAAATATCACAACTTCAGCTCTTCTCGACATGCTTGTAAATGAACTTGGCATCGCTCTTCCCGCAGAGCTCAGAGAGTTTATCGAAACATTCTACATTGGTAAACTCGTATCTACAGGCTCCGGCTATAAGCTTGCTTATACAGACGAAGAGTCCAGAGGCGATATGATCACTATCCTCCTTTCAATCGTTCTTGAAGTATTTGCATACGAAGAGAATGCAGAG
>CAZTFS010000181.1:0-1664 GCA_964613045.1 uncultured Eubacteriales bacterium | reverse complement strand
CGTAGGGACGCCCATCGGGCGTCCGTTTGAGTTAAAACAAAGATTGATTGCTTATTGGAGTTTAATATGAAAGCTTTTGAAATCGCAGCGGATATAAAACCAACCGAAAGACAGATAAAATGGCAGGACACGGAGTTCTATGCAATTATCTACTACGGAATGAATACCTTTACAGGCAGAGAGATCGGTGACGGCTATGCTGTGCCGGAAATGTTCTGTCCCGAGGACATTGATACCGACGAATGGGCTGATGCTGTAAAATCCTGTGCAATGTCGGGAATTATTCTGACCGCAAAGCATTATGACGGCTTCTGTAACTGGCAGACCGAAACTACCGACTACTGTGTAAAAAAATCAAACTGGATGGACGGCAAGGGCGATCTTGTCAGCATGGTGAGTGAATCGGCAAGAAAGAAAGGCTTGAAATTCGGCATATACTTCCCTGTCTGGGACAGACACGAAAAAAGCTTCAACACCGCTTCTTACAATACATATCTTACCGATCAGATAACTGAGCTTACAAGGAATTACGGCGATCTTTTTGAGATAATCATAGATGACCGCTGCGACGATCAGATCAATATTGAGATTGACTACGGAGCAATTTACAGGATCATAAGAGAAAATCAACCCGACTGTGCAATAACCTTCAGAGGTCCTGACGGCAGATGGGTCGGCAACAACAGAGCTGTTACAAGATCCGAGGAATGGAACAGCGTACCCGCAAACTATTCTTATGATGAAGACGGAAGTATTCCTCTTTCAAAGAAAATGAAGAAGATCGGTCAGATGGAGACAGACATCGGTTCAAGAAAAGCTATCAAAAAAGAGACCGAATTCCGCTGGGCTCCCTGCGAAGTCAACTACGCAATGCGTCCCCACTGGTTCAATAAAAAAGATGACGACATGCTGGCAAAAACAAAGGATAAGATACTTACAATGTACTACAAGACAGTGGGCAACAACACAAATCTTATGCTCGGCATCGCTCCCGACCGACGTGGACATCTGCACGAACAGGAATTGCAGATCCTCAGCTCCACAGGACACGATCTGAGTGTAGTTTTCGGCTACAATCTGCTTACAGACAGCACTGTAACCGCATCGAGTGAATTAAGCGGTCTTTACAAGGCTTCAAA
Organism: uncultured Eubacteriales bacterium; assembly: GCA_964613045.1. Classification (GTDB taxonomy): domain Bacteria; phylum Bacillota; class Clostridia; order Oscillospirales; family Acutalibacteraceae; genus UBA1081. The sequence continues at coordinate 525 of CAZTFS010000181.1, read as the reverse complement.
CGTGGCAAAAGATGATGATTCCTTCTGGTCTGCTGCCGCTGACGACAAAAAGCCGGAGATCATCATCAGTTTTGATAAAAAAGAGATGTTCGACAAGATAGTTATCAAAGAAAACATCCGTAACGGTCAGCATATTGAAGAATTCACCGTCTACATCGAAAACGAAAAGGGCAAATGGAAGAAATTCAGCGAAGGCACTGCCGTGGGACACAAAAAGATCTGTGCAGGCAAGCCCACCGAATCAACAAAGATCAGGATCGTTTTTGAAAAATACAGAAAAACTCCCGAGATCAGATCAATTCAGATAAACTAAAAAAATTCTCCTGATTAGCGTGTTACTCCGTTTGGAGTATTACGCAACTCTATTCGCCTACGGAGAGTGATATTGCTTCGCAGTTATATTCGGCTCACGCCGAGTGATATTCGCTATGCGAGTTTGCGGCGAATAGAATATCACTAAGCCTAACGGGCTTAATATCACTTTCTTTTAAAATATCTCGCCATAGGCGAGGAATTTTCAAAAGA
>CAZTFS010000180.1:0-1686 GCA_964613045.1 uncultured Eubacteriales bacterium | reverse complement strand
GCAATCAGAGAGATGTTCAATAAAGCTTTGGATAACACAAACAAAAACACCGCCCAAAAGGACGGTGAGGTGAAGTATAGTATAAAGTACCCGACATATTCACAAGCTGATATTGAGAATAATATCGTTGCGTTGGCAAAAATGAAATCTGTTATTGAAATTCACGAAAATAAATTGAAAAAAACGGGATTAAAACCCAGTGAAATTTTTGAGGAATTTTTTAAATCATTGAATTTTAATATTTATTCTGATGAGTTTGGTGATATTGCTCTTAAAAAATCAAGTATCAAATCTGAAATCAGGCACGGCATTACATCAGAAAAAATTGCATCCATTGAAGCTATTCCAAGTGTAATTGAAAAAGGAAAGGTAATTTTCTTTGAAACAAAGAAAGACAGTGATGTAAACAGAATTATTGTTGCGGCTCCAATAATGATAGGTAATACGCCTTATTATATGGGGGTAATGTTGCAAAGAGATACTCAAAATCAGAGATTATATTTGCATAATGTTGTAATTGAAAAAGAGATATCCACAGACTCACAAGCTGACCTGCTTACGACAGGGGCCCTTGAGAACAATGAACATCTCTTTATAACAACTATACTCCAAAAAGCACTTGTTGTCAAGAATAAATATATGCAGAAAGCTGAAAATGATGCAACAAAATTCAGTTATGCAGGGCAGAAGGCAAGAACTGCAAACAGATCCAAGCTGGGTGAGGCAATAAGACTTGACTCTGCAGGTGAGAAGTCAAGTGAAGAAATCAGAAAGCAAACAGGCTGGTTCAAGGGCTATGACAATAAGTGGCGATTTGAGATTGATGACAGTAAAATGAAGGTTTCCACTGCAGGAAAGTATTCCAGGAATCCCGACATAAGCAGATATCAGGAGCTTCTTGAAAAGATATATTTTGAAGATGAAACTGCTACCCCGGAGGAAAAAGAAGAATACAGAGCTCTCGGCAAGGGGCTTGAGGGGGTTCGTTTAAGACCGACGAAGCTCGGTGATTTAATTAAACATGATGAGCTGTTTGCTGCATATCCTCAGCTTGCTGATATTGGTTTTAAGCTTCTGCAGGATACCGGTAATGCCAACGGCTGGTACAGTGAATTTGACAATGAGATAGTTGTCAAGCAGAATCTTACACTTAAGCCTGAAAAGCTTAAGTCAACACTTATTCATGAGATACAGCATGCGATACAGCATATTGAAATGTTTGCCGGGGGTTCTAATCCTGAATTTTTCGAAACGTATGAAGAGGCAAAGTATGATACTCTTGCTCAGAGGAAATACGAAAAAGAAGAGCATAGGATCAATGAAATGATAAGATATGCTGATGCTGATATAAAAAGTGTTATTGCTGAGTATAATTCCGAAACGATGTACATGGGAATGACAGAGAGTGAATACGCAAAGGCTTATGACAAGGCTGCAAAGCAGATTGAAGATGAGTATCTGCTTGATGTATTCTGGGATTATGCAGAAGCAAGAGAGGCTGCATTCAGAGAACTGTCAGAAAATGAGGGCGATACAGCCGAGGACAGCTACAGAAAGACTGCAGGGGAAATTGAAGCCCGTGATGTTCAGAAACGACTGAATTATAATGAGGATTACAGAAAAAGCATCCGCCCGGACATTGACAGGACAGATGTTGTGTTTGTTGGTGATGCGATTGATAGTTTT
>CAZTFS010000179.1:0-1696 GCA_964613045.1 uncultured Eubacteriales bacterium | reverse complement strand
CACGATTGTAAATTGTACATTGTACATTGTTAATTGGTTCGATAAATTATTGTTTTCCACGCTTCGCAGACAATTTCTACTGTAAAGGGCTTGAGAAAATCGTCTTCAGGACGTAGAATTAAGTTGTAAGGGAGGTCTTGTTATGGATAAAAAGACTATGGGTGCTTTTCTGTCGGCTCTGAGAAAAGCAAACGGCTACACCCAACAGGAAGTTGCCGATAAGCTTAATGTTTCAAATAAAACTGTCAGTAAATGGGAACGTGATGAGGGTTGCCCCGAAATCATGATGCTTCCTGCCATTGCTGAGCTATATGATGTCACTGTTGATGAAATACTCAGAGGCGAACGCATCATAAAAGAGAAATCAGACGGAATCAAAGAAGAAAAGACCGAAAAACGTGCAAAACTCATCTTTGACAGTGCAAAAGCGAGATTTACAAATCTTTCGATCATAGCTGTGTCTCTGGGAGCTGTGGCGGTGCTGATAGCATATCTGCTTGACAGTATATCTTACAGCTATGTTCTTGAGTGGGTCGGGATCATGCTCGTGATCCTCATGATATTTGCATCGATCATTATCGAAACGGTTGCATTCAACAGCTTTAAGGCTAATTTTGATTTTGCTGATGCGATGATAGGCGAAAATATATTGAACACGGGAAAAAGAAGATCGCTTTTGTGTCTGAGTATTACAGTTATGCTTTCCGTGATTTCGGCAGTAGGGCTGATATTCTCCGTTACAAATGTTATGTCACCTGTTTTTATGCTTCCTGTCGGAATTGTTCTCGGCGGAGCCGTTGCGTGTTTGATCTGTTGGGCAGGAAATAAAAAGCTCGGACTCACAGATGCTGAAAAAACTCAGCTTTCGCCCGAATTTCTCAAATTCCGCCGTAAACATATAAATATAACGTCAATAATAATGGTTGTCGTTATGGTGGTCAGTGTTGCGATTCCTTTTGCGGATGAATTTATTGATGAATTTTCTCCGGCAAGTTACGGTTTTAATTATGCGGTGGGCTACGGTTATGATTCCTTGGAAGAAGCAGAAAAAGACTATTATAAATTAAAAGCATTCTATGAAGACGGCGAACCCTTGTATGTGGTTGATTATGCTGAGGGGGACACTTATCTGTGGGTCGCTTCCTATACGGCAACGGTGACACACGAAACCTACAGCGAAAAAACCGTTTACAGAGATTATGATATACAGCAGGGTAATTATTACGGCAGAGCATTCCCCACGGCAAAAGAAACGAAGGAGTTTAAAGATAATTATTGCTGGGATATGGAAATCTTTGATTTTACGAATGTTTACGACCGTGTATCCTTTGATGATGAAACATTGAGTGTATCATGGCACAGCAAGCGGTATCCTTATATGCAACGTGTAATTGATGAGCTGCCCGATTATCTGACCGTCGGTTCATTGCTTGTGACAGCAGTTGCAATTGTATCGTATCTTGTATATGTCAGACGAAAAAAATTTTTAAGTATGTTATAAAAATGTATGTGCTGAAATAATGTGACTCAATAAAAAAGAGAAGTAACTTCAAAATATGGTATAATGAATTCACCGCAAATCATTAACCACGAAAGAAGAACTTCTCATGAATATTTTAATACAAGTGCGAAGCACAAATTCCGACGGTATAGGAAGTTCTTATACCGTCGGAATTTTTCTACCCAAGGCGGCAGT
>CAZTFS010000178.1:0-1733 GCA_964613045.1 uncultured Eubacteriales bacterium | reverse complement strand
ATAGCACACGAAATATATTTTAAAATATAACCGGAGGGAAATTTATGACTTTTAATATTAATGAATTTACTGCAAAAATAATCTGTGAAGATAAGGTCTCTGATGCTGTTATAGAAACGGTTTCAAGGGAAAATGAATTGGATCTGATACTGGGTGCTTGTGAAGACAAGCCAAAATTTGTCGAGTTGCATTGGAATGCTTATGATGATAAAGATACCCTTGTACTGGGTGATGCTTGGGAAAGAAGCTACGGTGATCTGGAATTCAGAAAGGTCACCGAAAACAACAGACATATGCCCTGGTACTTTATTGCAACAAACAAAAAGGAATGCTTTTGTTTCGGTGTAAAAACAATGGCAAATTCTTTTGTCAGTTTCAGGTATGACGAGACAGGAATTACTGCTGTGCTTGATGTAAGAAACGGCGGAAACGGTGTGCATCTCGGTGGCAGAAAGCTTTGTCTTGCAACTTTCATTTATTCATATTATGACAACGGAAATGTTTACGAGAATCTTAAAGACTACTGCAGAAAAATGTGTGATACCCCCATTCTTCCCAAAGAAAGAATATACGGCGGCAACAATTGGTATTATGCTTACGGAAAAAGCGATTATGAACAGATAATTTCAGATGCAAAGCTTCAGGTTGAACTTTCACGGGGAATTGAAAACAAACCGTTTCAGGTCATTGATGACTGTTGGCAGATAAATTCCTGTGAAGGCCCTTGGTATCCCAATGAAAAATTCTCCGATATGAAAAAACTTGCTGATGAGATCAGGGCGATCGGTGCAAGACCCGGAATATGGGTAAGACTTCTTCATAACAGAGATACTGCAATTACAGATGAAATGAGAATACACAGAGGCGGAAAAAGGTTATATCTTGATCCCACCCGTGAGGATGTACAGAAATATATCAGAGCCGATATTGAAAGAATGAAAGACTGGGGATATGAACTGATAAAGCACGATTTCACCACTTTCGACCTTTTCGGCTACTGGGGACCTGAACTCGGTGCAGGGATAACAAACACTGAAAACTGGCATTTTTATAATAAAACAAAAACAAATGCAGAAATTGTTATTGATCTGTACAGGCTTATAAAAGAAGCGGCAGGCGATATGCTCATTATCGGATGCAACACTGTTTCTCATCTTTCTGCAGGACTTGTTCAGATTTCAAGAACAGGCAATGACACAAGCGGAAGAGAATGGGAAAGTACAAAGAAAAACGGAGTAAACACCCTTGCATTCAGACTTGCTCAGAATGAAGCGTTTTATATGTGCGATGCCGATTGCGTGGGAATCTTAGATGATAACATCCCTTGGGAGAAAAACAGTCAGTGGCTACATCTTCTTTCACACTCAAACACTCCTCTTTTTATTTCTTGCACCGACAAGATAGATGAACAACAAAAAAATGACATAAAAGAAGCCTACAAGACTTTCAATATCCCTCACACAATCAGACCCGTTGATATTTTTGACACAAGAACTCCCTCGGAATGGGAAATTGACGGCAAAACAGTTAACTATAATTGGTAATATAAAATTAAGGATAGCTCTTTGTTTCGGAGCTATCCTTTACTTTTTATATTCTTATTACCGGCACAGCAATTCTTGCACCGACATCTGTTTGTGCTCCGAAGTTAAAAGTCGGAGAAATGTTGCTTGCAAGTTTATAACCATATCGTTCAAAGTTATAGTTTTCCAAAGCCTTGTAAACCTGACCGA
>CAZTFS010000177.1:0-1751 GCA_964613045.1 uncultured Eubacteriales bacterium | reverse complement strand
CTTATTGATGCCGTTGTCAATCACAACAGTGACACGATCGTAATTTCGGTATCTCTCGTTATCGGTCTGTCTGTTATGCAGATCGTTGTTAATGCTCTTACTTCCCGTATTACGTCTGTCGTAGGCACTCGCATAAAAAACGAGGTGCGAAGTGATATTTATATGCACATTGTCATGTCCGAGTGGGAAAATATCAATAAATACCATTCCGGCGAGCTTATCAACAGACTTGAGGGTGATGTTACTGCCGTTTCGAGCAGTGTAGTTACCTTTATTCCTAATGCTTTCACACGTATTGCTCAGTTTGTGGGCTGTCTTGCAATCGTGTTTTATTATGATCCTACAATGGTTATTTTTGCACTGATGAGTGCACCTTTTTTGTTTGTTTCATCGAAATTTACCACTAAAATGATGCGAAGATACAATGTTGAAAGTCGTGAAATAAACGGAAAAATTCTGTCCTTCAGTGAAGAATCAATACAGAATCTTCAGACAATAAAGGCATTTGATCTTGTAAGAAAATATACGGGTGACTTTAAAGATCTTCTTGAAAATTATCGGAAAATAAAGCTTGATTATGATAAATTTTCAATAATTATGACATTCTGCATGTCACTTATAGGTGTTATTGTGTCATATTCCTGTTACGGTTGGGGTGTATACCGACTTTGGCAAGGGGCAATCTCTTACGGTACAATGACACTGTTTTTGCAGCTTTCCGGCAGTCTTACAAACTCTTTTTCGTCACTTGTTTCCCTTGTACCTGCCGCAATTTCCGTTGCAACATCAGCAGGCAGAGTTATGGAGATAACAAAGCTTTCACTTGAAAAAGATGCCGACGGTGAAATAATTGAGGAACAGATAAACAGAGCCGTAGAAAACGGCATTACCGTTAAGGCTGATAATCTGACTTACACATATAGCGACGGCAATCAAGAGGTGCTCAGAAGTATTGATTTCGTGGCAGCACCCGGTGAAACAATTGCATTTGTGGGTGCTTCCGGTGAGGGAAAAACTACTATTTTGCGTCTGATTCTCGGTTTGCTCGAACCTGATTCGGGAAAAATTGAAATGCAGATAACAAACGGTGACAGCTTTGAAATAAGTGACAGTACAAGAAGATTCTGTTCGTATGTGCCTCAGGAGAGCTCAGTTTTTTCAGGTACGATTGCGGATAATATGCGGATCGTCAGACCTGATGCGACGGATGAAGAGATAATTGAAGCTTTGAAAACAGCGGACATAATGAGCTATATCGAAACATTGCCTGCGGGGATCAACAGTGTCATCGGTGAGAGAGGTGTAAATTTCTCCGAAGGTCAGATACAGCGTATATCAATTGCAAGAGCTGTGCTGAGGGAAGCACCTGTGCTGATTATGGATGAAGCAACCTCGGCACTTGACGCTGAAACAGAGGGAAGAGTGCTTAAAAATCTCATGACATCGGATTCAAAACGCACCTGCATCATCACGACCCACCGACCGAGCATGCTTCAGTATTGTAACAGGGTCTACAGCCTCGACAGTAACGGAGCATTATCCGTTGAAACTGAAATTCAGTTAACAAACACTCTTGCGTGAGCAAATGTGAACCGCCCCGTTGAGCTGATATTACAAAATATTCCCTGTGGAGTAGATATTGAATTTTATTCGAGAAACAAATACTGCCTTGCGGGTAGTCGGCGTTTAGCTGAGTCAGTTTTGTTTATTTAGCTGAATATAAAAATAGTCTCCTTGTATTTGGTAATACC
>CAZTFS010000176.1:0-1759 GCA_964613045.1 uncultured Eubacteriales bacterium | reverse complement strand
GTTTCTGATGAAACTGTTGAGGCTATCTTTCCGTCAGAGCCCTCAAGAACTATTATATAATCAAGCTGTAATTCCTTGGTTTTTTCAATAAGGAAAGTCATCGTCTCGAAGCCGGCTTCGGATTCTGCAGAGCAACCGGGGAAGGCTGCATAATATTCAAGTTTATAATCCTCAACAAGATAGCGGAAAGGGAATCTGTCAGCAAACAGGAGCGTGTTGCCTGTTGCCGATGAAATTGCATTACCGAACTCTGTGTCGAGAGTGTTCAACTGAGAGATATATTCCTGTGCATTTGACTTGTACATTTCTGCATTGTCAGCATCATGATCACATAAGACATCGGCAATTTTTTCGACTGCGATCTGAGCCTTTTTCAGAGACAGCCATACATGCTCATCATACTCCGATATATCCGAGTCCTCATGGTCGTGATCTGTTTCCATGCCCTCAACCGTTTCTTCTTCAAGAACATCGGTCACTTCCATCAGCTTTAGAACCGTCAAGTCGGAATTGTCAGCCGATCTGACTGCATTATCGACCCATTCGTCAGAAGCTCCGCCGACGCAGATGAATACATCAGCTTTTGAAAGCGTGATAATATCATTGGCTGTAGGCTCAAAGGAATGAAGATCTATCCCGTTTTCGTCCAGATAAACGAGGTTTTTATCAGAGCCCAATATATTTTTAACCCAATCGTAAATGGGGAAAATGGTTGTAACTACGGTAAGTCCGTCACCCGAAGATGAAATATCTGTCTGATCTTCGTTTGTATCGGCAGTGTTCGTGCAGGAAGAAAAACAAGTAAGCACAAGAATCACGGACAGTAAACAGATGAATAATTTTTTCAAAAATGATTCCCCCGATTTGTCAGTTGCCGTTTGTCAGCTTTTCGTTAGCCTGCATTTTAAGATATGCATTTATGAAACCGTCAATATCGCCGTCCATAACATTGTTGATGTTGCCGTTTTCAAAGCCCGTTCTTGTGTCTTTTGCAAGGGTATAAGGCATGAAAACATAAGAACGGATCTGACTGCCCCACGCAATTTCTCTCTGCTCGCCCTTTATATCCTCGATCTTTTCGAGATTTTCTCTTTCTTTGATCTCTATAAGCTTTGATTTAAGCATTCTCATTGCCACATCACGGTTCTGATACTGGCTTCTTTCAACCTGGCTGGCAACGACTATACCTGTGGGAATATGAGTAAGACGGACAGCAGATGAAGTCTTGTTGACCTTCTGACCGCCCGCACCGCTGGCACGGTACACATCCATTTTGATATCTGCAGGGTTGATGTCAACTTCGACAGTATCGTCGATCTCAGGCATGACTTCAAGGGAAGCAAATGAAGTATGTCTTCTTCCGGAAGCATCAAAAGGAGAGATGCGGACAAGTCTGTGAACGCCCATTTCACCCTTTAAGTAGCCGTAAGCGTTCTCGCCTTCAACGAGGATCGTTGCGGATTTAAGACCTGCTTCATCGCCGTCGAGATAGTCAACGGTCGTTGTCTTGAAACCGTGTCGTTCACCCCATCTGTGGTACATTCTGAAAAGCATCTGAGCCCAGTCCTGAGCTTCAGTGCCGCCTGCACCTGCATGAAGAGTGAGAATCGCATTTTTGTTGTCGTATTCACCTGTAAGGAGTGTTGAAAGAGTCTGTGAATCGAGATCATTTTTAACCCTCTCCACAGCTTCAGTACATTCTTCTATCATGGAGTCGTCTTCTTCATCATTTGCGAGCTCGATAAGAGTCATTGTGTCT
>CAZTFS010000175.1:0-1868 GCA_964613045.1 uncultured Eubacteriales bacterium | reverse complement strand
GTTCTTACGAAACTGCGAAGCACTTTAAAATATAAATTCCGGATACAAGAAAAGGCGAAAATTCCCGATAATGCTGACGCATATCGGGAATTTTTAACGCATTATTGTGCCAAAAGTTCATATTTTAAAGAAATACTTCCTTGCGGGTAGTCGGCGAACACCGACTCTTATTTTTTATCTTATAAAATTGGTCATGACAGTTCTTTCGGTCTCGGGCATCGGTACTCCTGCGTTTGCACCCGCTTCTTTACACTTTAAAAACCATGCCATATTTCTTGCAAGAATCCGCATACACTGCATTCCCTCTTCGTCACGGCTGAGCTCTTCGGGAGTTGAACCGTGTACCATATTCCAGTATCTTGATGAAATTACAGGCATTTGTGAGATCGTAAAATATTTGTTGAGCTGTTCAAAAGCCGCCGTCGTGCCTCCACGTCTTGCAACGGTAATTGCCGCCGCAGGTTTCAGATAGTAAACTCTGTTCCCTGCACATGCCGCTGAATAAAAAGCTCTGTCCATAAATGACGTTATTGCCCCTGATGCCGCCGCATAGTGAACAGGTGAACCGAAAACAAAACCGTCTGCAGTTTCAGCCTTTTTGACAAACTCATTTACTCGGTCATCGATCACACACTTACCGAGCTTTGAACATGCTTTACATGCAATACAGCCCGAGATCGGTTCTGAACCGACCCAGAATATCTCCGTATCAATACCTTCGGAATTAAGAGTTTTTTCAACTTCGCAAAGTGCCGTATAAGTACATCCCTTTTCCTTGGGACTGCCGTTAACAAGAATAACTTTCATAAAAAATTTCCTTTACTGTCTGTATGTGCTGAAAAATTCTTCCATTCTGCCGCATGCTTCTTTAAGCATATCGACCTCGGGAAGATATACGATTCTGAAATGATCGGGCTGTTCCCAGTGGAAACCGCCGCCGTGAGTGACAAGAATGTGCTTTTCTCTCAAAAAATCAAGAGCGAATCTCTCATCGTCCAAAATATTGAATCTGTCGTCCATTTTCGGGAAAACATAGAATGCAGCATCGGGTCTTACAGCAGAAAGTCCGGGGATCGAGTCTATATAATTACAGACAAGCTCTCTTTGTTCATACACCCTGCCGCCTTTCTGAAGGATCTCAACAGCGGAATTATCCTCATCAAGAGCTGTGGAGATAACCGACTGTGCCGGAACGTTGGAGCAAAGACGCATTGATGAAAGAAGATTCAGACCTTCAATATAGCCCTTCGCCTTTGACTTGTCACCGGCAAGACACATCCAACCGCATCGGTAACCTGCAATAAGATGAGATTTTGACAGACCGTTAAAGCTCAGTGTCAGAAGATCGGGGGCAAGCGATGCAAGAGCCGTGTGTTCCTTGCCGTCCATAACAAGACGGTCATAAATCTCATCAGCAAAAAGTATAAGCTCGTACCTTCTTGCAAGAGCTACAATATCCTCAAGCACTTCCTTGGGATAAAGCACACCTGTGGGGTTGTTGGGATTGATAACGACGATACCTTTCGTACGCTTTGTTATCTTTCGCTCAATATCCTCAATATCGGGATACCAATGATTGTTTTCATCACAGGTATAATGCACTGCACGACCGCCTGCAAGAGTGACGGAAGCTGTCCATAGAGGATAATCGGGAGCAGGGACGAGAATCTCATCACCTGTATCAAGAAGCCCCTGCATCGACATCGTTATAAGCTCACTGACACCGTTACCTGTATACACATCATTGACTGTTACGTTGGGAATATTCTTCTTCTTACAGTATCTGACTATTGCCTCACGGGCAGCAAGAAGTCCCTTTGAATCGGAATAGCCCTCTGTAGAGTCAAGACTTTTTTCCATTATATCAA
>CAZTFS010000174.1:0-1899 GCA_964613045.1 uncultured Eubacteriales bacterium | reverse complement strand
TTTGTAAATCATTGTACATTGTAAATTGTAAATTGTTCATTGATAAATTCTGATTAACAAACAAGGGCTGTATCACTACAGCCCCTCTGTTTCTCAAATTTAATCCCATTCACATCCTGTGACAGTGTCCATGTCAATTCCTTTGGTGTCATGAGTCTTAGCTGACAAGGTAATAAGCGAACCGACAAAGCCCGGAATCGCAAAGCACAATGCAACAATACCTGCATAGCTGTTGCCCAGCCACGTAACAAGGGGAAGTCCCACGACATAAGAGATCGCCACACCTGCCGCAACGACGATATACTGTGCCGAAATCGTTGACGACCTGAGATTTGTAGGCGAAGACTCACCTATCATCATGATAAGAACGTCGTTTGTTGCATAGTAACTGCCTATACATGCTCCGCAAAGGAATCCGACGATATAGGGACTCCAGTTAAGGTTTGCACCTGAATAAAATCCGACAAACGAAACAAGGCACATTGCCGCCATGGTTATTGCGGCGGGTTTTCTGCCCTTTGAGTCAGAAACAAAGCCCATTACGACCTGAGCTACAGCACTGCCTATCGTAAACAGGAACAGAGCTGTTGTAATCGCACCCATACTTGCCGCCTCAACGGCTTCTTCAAGCGTTGTATAAAGACCGCTTTTTAAATAGCTGTTTGCATATCCGTATGTCATTATGGGCTGATATTCGATCGTTACAAGGAAGCCTAAATTTGCAATAGCTGCCGAAATATAAAGCCATTTGAGCTGTTTGTGCTTAAATGCAAATTTTATAGCATTTATAAGACCGCCCTGTGCATTTTCTTCCCTCTGAGTCTGCTCTGCAAGTGCTCTTTCTTCATCTGTCATTCTGAGATAACGCAGTCTTGAATCAATAAAAGCATCTGTTTCTCTTGCGAAGAGAAGAGCTACAAAGCTGCACACAAGCCCGATTATCGCAGGGATAAAATACACCTTTCTCCACTCGGAAGTGTCTGTCATAAGAATACGTCTTAAAACAGGAACGAGCATAACACCCATATTGGCAACAAATTTTATAACAGAATACATTCTTGCTCTGTGCTTGGGCGGTGCAGTTTCCATTATGTAAACAACATGCATATCGTGAGGAATGAAGAACTGAACCATACATGCTCCCATGAAATAGAGGAAAAGATTGTTTGAAAGGAAAATTATCAGCAGTGCAAAGCTCATGCCGAAAGTGTTGATAATAAGAAACTTTTTTCTTCCCCATTTATCAGCAAGAGGTCTGTACACAAGTCCTATCATCTGAAACGGAACTACGACCATCGACAAGATATCAAGCAGACCGACGGAGCTTTCACCGAAATTTGCAAGCAGATCGTTTGCGATCTCGGTTTTCATAAGAGTTCCTATCTGAGATGCGATCTCATCTGTTGCATAGATGAGAGTGATAACAAACACAAGATAAACCATGTAATAGCTTTTTCTGGGTCTTGCTTTCTCTGCCTCCCATTTCTTGATTTCTTTCAGTCTTTTTTCATTTTGCTTTTTCAGTTTTTCCGGCGATACGGTTTTAGTTTTCAAAGCATAACCTCTCCCTTTGATTTTTGCATATATTTATTATATAGAAGTATGCGTGAGTTGTCAACAATTAAAAGGGGGCTGATATGCATCATCATAAAAAGGAGCTGAATGCATCAGCTCCTTTATGTATTATCAGAAAATACCCTGTGACATCATTGCATCTGCAACCTTAAGGAAGCCTGCAATGTTTGCACCTGCCACAAGATTGTAGCCAAGACCGTTCTCCTCAGCTGCTGCTGCGGAGGAATCGTGAATATTTTTCATTATCTGCTTAAGCTTTTCGTCAACTTCTTCGCTTGTCCAGCTGTATCTTGATGAGTTCTGACTCATTTCAAGAGCTGAAAC
>CAZTFS010000173.1:0-1946 GCA_964613045.1 uncultured Eubacteriales bacterium | reverse complement strand
CAGAGGAGCCTGTTTCTGAGGAGCCCACTACAGAGGAGCCTGTTTCTGACGAGCCCACTACAGAGGAGCCTGTTTCTGACGAGCCTTCTACAGACGAGCCTTCCACAGACGAGCCTTCTACAGGCGTTGTGGTTGATGAGTACCCCGAAATAATCGACACATTTATTTCAGGTAAATACTATGTTGACGGTTACATTGTTGATGGTGATGAAAAGTCCGCAATCAAGATGGCAACAGACGGTACTGATGTTGAACTCAGAGCTGCAATTGACGATGTTGATGTTGCAGTAATGACTAAGGGTTCAAGCCTTTATCTCAAGTTTGCAGGTGCAGATGATGTTAACTACTATCTTGATGACGCAGCACTTAATGTTATCCCCAACCTTAACTTCAGTGCAGAAAATGTTCTTGAAGGTTTCATCTTTGAGCCTGTTGACAAGCTTGTAGCTCCTGTTCTTACAACAGAGACTGTTGACGGTGCAGAGTATTCTGTATATTCTTTCCAGAAGAAATCGGGCGATTACATAATCTTCTACTTAGATGCAGACGAAACACTCGTGAAGATAGAGGGTATGGATGCAGAGGGCAATGTTCAGAAGTGTCTTCTTGTTAACTCTCTTACTGCTGAAATGCCTGAAGGTGTTATGAGTCTTGACGGTTATACCGCAGGTTCACTTCTTGATCTTTACAAAGTTATTGCTTAATTAATAATCATAAGTTCCGGAATGTTTCATTCCGGAATTTTTTTCATGTAAAAAACTGTAACATTTAAGTTGTAAAATATAATTTTATATGGTATAATCAAATAAAACAGTTTCATCTGATAAATAATATCCGGAAAGGAAGACAAAAATGAATAAAAAAATTATTGCAATTGTTTTGTCGGTTCTGACAGCAATTTCCGTATTTTCCGCATTTGCTTTTGCAGATTTTATCAAGGCCGGTGATGTCAACGGTGACGGAAAGGTCAATGCCGCTGATGCACGTCTGGTATTAAGAGTCTCTGCTTCTCTTGAAGCTTTGACCGAAGAACAGAGGGTTGTTGCCGAAGTTACAGGTGACGGCAAAATTTCTGCCGCTGATGCAAGACTTATATTAAGAGCTGCTGCAAACCTTGATACTCTTCCCGAGATCACAACAGAAGCTGACTCTGAGACAGAAGAGCCCACTACAGAGGAGCCTACTACAGAGGAGCCTACTACAGAGGAGCCTACAACTGAAGAACCTACAACTGAAGAACCCGCAACAGATAATGTTGTTACTGAATATCCCGAAGCAATTTCCGCATTCTTCAGCGGTAAATTCTATCTGGAGGGAGATCTTTCAGAGGGCGATTCAAAATCAGCTGTAATCATGGCAACTAACGGCAAAAAGACCGAAGTTGCAATGGACATGGACGGATTCAGTATGTCAATTTATTCAGACAGCAAGAAGATCTATATCAAATTTCCCTATAACAATAAGAATTATTATGTGGAAATGAGTGAAGAAATGCTCGACAGCTACGGCATAGAACTTGATATTTCTTCATTGGCTGAAAGTCTCTCTTTAGGTACGATCGAAGATTACGGCGATCCGACTCTTACCGTAGAAGAGCTTGACGGCGTTGAATACAATGTTTATACATTCGCAAGCGAAGACGGATATATGCTTTGTTTCTATGCTGATGAAAACGAAGAGATCAAGAGTCTTGTTTCAAAGACCGCAGAAGGAAAGATTGATACTCAGATCAAATTGAACGCACTTTCCGCAACGATCCCCTCAAATATGCTCACGGTAAGAGGCTACAATGAAGGCAGCATTTTTACACTTATGAATGCCCTTATGGCATTACAGTAAAATACAAAACATCAACTGCACCGAGTGTGATCGGTGCAGTTTTTTTTGTGGTATAAATCAGAATTTATCAATGAACAATTTACAATTTACAATGTACAATGATTTAC
>CAZTFS010000172.1:0-2049 GCA_964613045.1 uncultured Eubacteriales bacterium | reverse complement strand
CCCAAAATATACTTTATTCTAAAGATTAGAAAAACTAAGGAAAGTTGATGAGGTATCGACAGAATGGTAATGCTCCTTACCGACTCAGCAGCAATCCGTGACGTTCTCCTGTTCCCAACAATGAAACCTTTGGATTGATAATTTACGACAACCCGGGATATCTGTTGATATCTTGGGTTGTTTTTTAATCTTAAAACGGTAAACATTTTTCTTTTCAGATCTTTATATGCAATCATTTTATTTAAAAACAAGTTTTTTACAAGCAAATTCTTTTTATCTGTCTTAATTACAAAATATTATTGCAAACTTAATTTTTATCAGTTATAATAATTGTTAATGACAAATTAAAAGGTGATATAAATGAAGAAAGTAGTAACGATTTTTACTGTTACTGTGTTGGCTGTTGTACTTACTGTCACTGCATCGGCAAAGACCGTTAAGCTCGGTGATGTAAACGGTGACGGAAGAATAACCGCTTCTGATGCACGTTCGATTTTAAGATTTGCAGCCACACTTGATACTTATGATGAAGAATTACTTAAGATCGCTGACGTTGATCTTAACAACAAGGTAACTGCCTCTGATGCCAGAAAAGTTCTGCGTGTTGCGGCTGCTCTGGAAGCAGATTTGGGTGAGATAACGATCGGTGAAGAGGATGCCACTGCTGAACCTGTTGAACGTACAGAAATCAAAGACGGTATCGGCATGACTGTGACCAATTTTATCAAGACATACGGCGGAATGACAAAAGACGGCACTTCTGACGGCACTACCATGTATCATAATAATGATCTTATAATCGTGTCCGATCCTGCAATGATCGATGATCTGAAGATCAACAGTATCACCGTTATAAGCGGTGATTATACAATTAACGGTATTTATGCCGGAATGTCATCTGACGAAGCAACGGCAATGCTTATAAATGACGGTTGGAAATTCAGTACTTCAAACGGCAGCGGTGCGGAATATACAAAACACAGCGATATTATGAAGCTGACAGTCAGAAATGATACCGTGACTCAGGCAGAGCTTTGTCTTGCGGTTTCCATTGCTACACAGCAGCCTGCAGAAACTACCACTCAGGAGCCTGTAACGAGTGTTACACCTTCCGAGCCGACTACTCAACCCTCGGAAACAACGACTCAGACTCCGGAAGAGACTACTCAGGCTGACTATATTCCTGTTGATGAGCTTCCCGAAGGGATCAGAAGCTTCATAAATGGCAGCTTTGGCTTTAAGGGTACTGTTTATAACTCCGATGGACAGCCGAATCATGTCACACTTTATACGGACAGCACAAATATCAGCATAAGCATGTCAATGAGTATGTCTGACGCTTCCATCGTAAATGTTAAGGTTCTTATTGTTGATGAGGGCAAGGATGAACCCAATATGTATATGGTAAATTCCGACAAGGGTACATATTCAAGATTTTCGCCTTTGCTCTTCGGCATGTCTGTAGACAGCTTTAAGGTTGGCATGAATGCAGGAGATATAGACTCTATCAGAATGCGTACACAGACAGTTACGGAAGATGATATTGAATATCTCGTATATTATACAGTTACGGATTCCGGTACAACTTATTTCTACACCTTGAATGATGAGATAAAACGGGTTGCAAGCTTTGATGTCAACGGCTCGCAGATCAGTAAAATAGATGTTGAAGAATTCTATCCGTCTTTTAGTGATGATGTTTTCAGCTATTCACAGTATACAAATGTGTATCACTACTTGGCTTTGTTTGTATAAAAAATTTCAGCTCCGATTTTTCTCGGAGCTTTTTCTTTTATTTTTTACACTTTGAATCGAAGGAAGGATTATAAAGATAATAGTTTTTGCTGTCCAGCGTGTCTGTAAGAACTCTCATGCCTTCGCCGAAACGCTGATAGTGAACGATCTCTCTTTCTCTTAAGAAACGTATGGGATCGAGGACATCAGGATCGTCTATGAGTCGGAGAATGTTGTCATAGGTAACTCTTGCTTTCTGTTCTGCTGCAAGGTTTTCATGCAGGTCAGCAATGGGATCGCCTTTTGTCTGAATAT
>CAZTFS010000171.1:0-2082 GCA_964613045.1 uncultured Eubacteriales bacterium | reverse complement strand
GGTTTAATATATTCCTTAACAATGGTCGGAAGTTTTTCAATAGCCCAATCTTCAGGTACAGGCTCACAAACTTCTTCAATTATAAATCCTGCTTTTGTAAGTGCATTGATAACATTGCTGAATGTTCTGTGATGTTTTACAACACCGTCAACATACCAATGAATTCTTCGTTCACCCGATTCATTGTAATTTGAAAATGTATATGAGATGCGTTTTCCTTTTATATTCTTATTGAAGTGTCCTTTGCCGTCAATTGTCGCTGTTACGATGGGATGCTCCTGTGAAAACAGTACCTGTCCACCCTCATTGAGCACGGAAAACATATCTTTTGCAAATGCATCAAAATCCTTAATATAATGAAAAGCAAGAGAACTGTATATTAAGTCAAATTCAGCATCAAGTTCTGATATGTCGGTCATGCTCATGTTGAGATATTCGATTTTCTCATGTGCTGATTCTGTTTTTGCAACTGAAAGCATCTTTTTTGATATATCAATACCGACAACTTTTTCAGCACCTCTTTTTACAAAGTCAATACAGTTGTGACCGTAACCGCACCCTAAATCAAGGACAATTTTTCCGTTTAAGTCGGGCAACATTTTTGCCATGGCAGGCTGCTCAAGTAAATCGTTATAATTAAGGTCATTATCACGCAGTGCTTTGTAACCATTAAAAAATTCGTCATTATCATAAATGTTCTGATTGCTCATATAAATCAACTCCTCCAAAAAAATTAAAGGCACCTCCGAAAATATACGGAGATGCCTGTAGGTTCAGAAAGATATTTTACATCAATCGCAAACGGACAAAACAATTCTCCCGGATAAAATCATAAGATTCTTCATCATTTTGTCCACCTGCCTTTCGTAATTTATTTCATTCTAACAGAGAATATTACTCTTGTCAAGAGATTTCGCATTTCTCTTTGATTCCGAATACCTCAAAATACTTTTCCTCAAGAGGAATCCATTTTGTAAAAAACATTTCTGCATTTTCACCGTTGCGTTTGATTATACGCTGTTTCTGAGTTTTTCTGTCAACATCAAGAAAAATATGCAGATCATAGTATTCCCACAGATTCTTATGGCAACAGTAAGAGCCTTCAATAACGGTTATCCTGTTCGGCTCCACCGTAACTTCATCTTTATAGCTTATCAGATGACAGTCAAAGGGCTTGAATTCAAACTTTTCACCGTTTTTCAGAGGAATGAGCACTTCTGCAAGAAATCGCTCATGGTCAATGTTTTCACCGGGAGAATCAAGCCTTTTCGGCGTTCTCTGTTCGGGACGTAAAAAGAAATCGTCAATATGTATAACATTGCAACCGAGAATTTTCTCAAGCTCAGAAGCAAACGTTGTTTTTCCCGCTCCGCTTCTGCCGTCGATAGCTATGATGATCTGATTTTTGTTTGAGAGCAATTCGGTTATTCTCTCAATTACCGATTCAATCGTTACATTCATGCTGTTTTTGCCCCTTTCTGAACGGTATAAGGTGAGTTCGGTCAAGAGCCAGCATAACCACAGGGATAACGATAAGCTGCAGGATTATTCCCGGTATTGCATTTAGAAATGCTCCCGACAAAAATGCCGTAAACGTAAAACCGTCCGCACCAACCCCCATAAGAACGGTCATGGCAATTCCCCAGACAGCTCGTCCGCCGAGCATGGCTGTTATCATACACCTGTACAGCGATTTTATACACTGCCATTTCGCATGGGTGAAAAGATAACCCGAAAGAAAACCGTAAGCAGACAGTTCAAACGCCATTGCAATTGCCGTGGGATACATTATAGGCATGGTAAATATTAAACTTCTCATGATCGGCAGAACGAATCCCGCAACAGCACCGTATTGCCAACCGCATATAAATCCGCACAGCAGAACGGGAATATGCATGGGCAGAAGCATATTTCCCACATACTGAATCTGACCTGTCAGAAACGGAAGGACAAGTCCGAGGCTAAGAAACATAGCCGACAGTATTATGTTGAAAAGTGTTTTATTTTTCATAATTACCTTTGGAGACTCAGAATTTATCAAGCCAATTAACAATGTACAATGTACAATTTACAATCGTGCAG
>CAZTFS010000170.1:0-2095 GCA_964613045.1 uncultured Eubacteriales bacterium | reverse complement strand
TAAACATAGCTGTAATAATACCGGACTTTAGTTTAACTGATAAAATATTTATATTAACCGCAGTAATTTATATAAAAAACAAGGGTAGTCGGCGAACCGCTACCCTTGGAATTTTATTTTTGTCGTCAATTATGACAGCATGTTAATACTTATTTGTAAAGCACATTGGAAGTTATAGTTGCAGTTTCGACAATTGTTCCGGAAGAATTTTTTACATCAAGCTTTGTTAAAACTCTGTAATTATAGTTTGCGGGAGCAAACCATTTCTTTTCAATTGTATAAGAACCCTTGCCGCTGTAGGTTTCTGATGTGGATTTGTAATTTGCCCAAGCACTGCTACCGTTTGTTCTCTGCAAATAGCATGTAAGCACAAAGGTTTTATCTGTTTCGTAGCTTATAAATGCGGATGTGCATGTAACAAATCCAAGTACACCGTTTGATATGCAAGCACCGATGGCTGTAAGATTGTCATAACATGGTGCAACAAGATCATCATAGTTGACATCGCTGTCCGATGCCGATGCATTGATACATAAGGGGGCTACCGATAAAATTACCGCAAGAATTAAAGATAAAAATTTTTTCATATGAGACATTCTCCTTTAGATTGTTTTATATATTAAACAACTGAAAGTCGAATTTGTAACACAATCTATCTTTTTTCTATTAATTCTGCAAAACCTTTTAAATCTATGTTTTCATCATCACTTGTAATATAGAGAATAGATTCTTCTGTATTAATAATTATTGTTCTGATAGTTTCATTTTCAATATAAATAGCATTGAATCCATTTATTTCTATATTTTCAATATTGCCGAATTCTGTACTGTCAACATTTATTTTCATTTCATGCGGCACTTCCCAATATGTGATAATATTGCCGTCTGAATTTTTTAACAATATTTCTTTTGATTCATCTGAATTTTTTATGGAAGCTACTTCATATTCGACAGGAATCCAAGAGGGGACATACTTACCCTCAAAAGAAATAAAAGGATCTTCGATGCCGACAGAGAAATACTCTGAGCTTACATAGTTTATTATAAGCTCGCAAACGGTATTTTTTCGTCCTTCAACGGTAATAGGAATGGTTGCGGCTGCGACTGCAAGTACAAGCAATAAAGAAGCAACTCTGAATAATACTTTGCTGAATTTTTTCTTTGTGCCTTTTGCGTAATTTTTTGCAAAATTCTCAGCTTCTCCCTCACCGTTCTGATAAAGAGGGTCATTTGCTGCGGCTTCAATTTCCTTGAGCAATTCTGTGTCATTTTCTTCTCTCATATCCAGAAGAACATTTTTCAGAATTCTTTCATTATATTCATTCATAGTTGTCCCTCCAGCTTAGCAATTTCTGTTTTTAATTTCTGTACGCTTCTGAAAACGGTCATTCTTACGCAATCTTTCTTAATTTGTAATGCTTCCGCAATTTGTTGTTCATCAAGCTCTAAGTCAAACTTCATGTTGATTATATCCTGATCCCGTTCGCTGAGTTTGGTTAATGCAAGGCGGAGTGTTTCATAATCACATTTTTTGTCGATCACGTCGTCAATATAATGCTGATCGGGTATAAAATCAAGTTCGGCAGAGGAGTCCTCATTCATTGTCACGATTTTGCTTGAATGCTTGATATAGTTTTTGCTGATATTGTTTATAGATACCAGCATATATGATCTTTGTTTATCCGGTGCAAGGGTTTTCAGTTTTTCGATATTTTTTATCATATTAAGTATGCAATCGTGTGCAAGGTCGTCGCAGATGTTGAGATCCTTTACATATTTGTTTGCTCTGCACCTTAGCCAAGGCATATATTTGTTGTATAGATTTTCGATAAGCTGTTGATCTTCTGCATTTTCAAGAGAATTAATAATAAGCGGTATCATGTTCATCACCTTTTATACAGGATTGTTAAGATAGTAACATTTTTCAACAAATTTTGCAACTTATTTTTAACAAATTATTATTATTTTGAAGTGATGAACTAAAAATGAATCATTGGAAAACAAAGCCGTGAGTGTAGTAATTCAGCCGGTTTTCAACAGTCCTTAAACGCAATACACACCACGAATTCTTTTGTATTTTCGTCATAGGACCATT
>CAZTFS010000169.1:0-2131 GCA_964613045.1 uncultured Eubacteriales bacterium | reverse complement strand
CAGGTGCTTCGGGGTATGATGCCAACGGTGAAAAGGTTGTCGGCAGTATTCAGAGTCTAGAGGAGACCGAATATACACCGTCAACGGTAGACCAGGAAATCCCTGCGGCTAAATATCTTGAGGGAAGACAGGTCATTAAGGGCGATTCGGCACTGATATCTGCAAATATCGTTAAAGGTAAGACGATATTCGGTGTTGAAGGCTCTGCAACAAGTGCTACTTTCAGCCTTGCTGACGGTGTACTCAGTATTTATTAAGGCGGTGACAATATAATGTCACATAATTTAAAAATTAACGGCATTGAATATCCCTCTGTGGATAAGTTGTTGATTCCTGATGTTGAGGGGAATGAGGTTGAATTTGTTGATGCCAACAGTGTTCAAGATACCATTCCTGATGGTTATATCCTTCCCACCGGCAGCAAGGAAATAACCGCCA
Source organism: uncultured Eubacteriales bacterium (assembly GCA_964613045.1). Taxonomy (GTDB): domain Bacteria; phylum Bacillota; class Clostridia; order Oscillospirales; family Acutalibacteraceae; genus UBA1081. Next base: position 1,693 of record CAZTFS010000169.1, on the reverse strand, counting down.
ACGGTGAATATGATGTGACGGAGTTTGCGAAAGCGGTTGTCAGTGTGCCTGTTCCCGACGGGTATATTGAGATATCGGAAACAAAGAATTATACAACTCAGTTTAACTCCGGTACATTTAGTGTGAGCACTGATACGCTCATATCAAATGCTAACATTCCTGTTGGCTTTAAACCAAAGATATTTGCAATACGTTCTTATAGCGGCTTTTCAAGTACCAGTTCAACTAACTATTATGTAAACTGCTCATGGATGGTTGTAGATAATAATTATGAATACGACATAATTCAACCAGATGGTTCGTCAAGTGCACGTACAGGTTGTAGTACCGGCTTTTGTTATAATAGTTCAAAGGCAACGTCGGCGATGTCTAATGGTGGTAATAACGTCTTCTATCCGACTGAAACCGGAGTTGCCGGAAGCGGCGGTTCAGGAACTTTTTATTTAAAATCAGGAGTAACTTACTTCTGGTTTGCTTGGGGGTAAAAATTATGTTTTATTATAAGAAAGTTGATAAAAGCGACAAACTTGTTTCATTGCAGAGTTGTGGTTCAGATATAGTGAAATATGATTCAGATTTAGTGCCGATTTCAGAAGCTGAGTTTAATAAGATGACAGCGGAGATGACTGAAAAGTTGGCTGTCACAGAAGATTTAATACCCACTTATGATGAACTACTTGAGGAAAACGCAGCACTGCTTTACCAGGTACTGACAGGAGAGGAGCTTACAGATGTTTGAAAAGATTAAATATTACTATTCAATTGGGCTTTACAAGGAAAAGCACCTTGATAAGCTTCTTGCGGTCGGTGCAATTACTGAAGATGAATACAATAAAATCAAAGGAGATGAATCATAATGGCAAATAAAATTTTGTTTAAAGGCGTTGATGTTTCAAAACATCAGGGATCTATTGATTGGGTAAAGGCTTCAAAGAATGTTGACTTTGCGATTCTTAAAATCAGCAACGGCTTTCAGTCTCAGACTAACGCCGCTGATCCGAAATTCACCGAAAATTTTACGGCGTGTCAGAAATACGGTGTCCCCGTAGGTGTCTATGTCTACGCATATTTCACAAGCACTGCAAAGGCAAAAGAATCAGCACAGCACGCAATAAAACTTCTCGGCGGTAAGAAAATTGATTATCCAATATTCCTTGACCTTGAGGAGAACTGCATCCGCAATCTCGGCAAGGCAAAGATTCTTGAGCTTGCAAAAGCGTTCTGTACTGAGGTGGAAAAAGCAGGTTATCAGTACGGCACTTATGCGAATAAAGATTGGTTCAGTAACACATTGACAGATAAGTGGTACGACAATTACATCAAGTGGGTTGCACAGTATAATTCAAAGTGTACATACAGCGGTACGCTTGATATATGGCAGTATTCCAGTAAGGGCAGTGTTCCCGGCATAAGCGGTAATGTAGACATGAACTACTGTTATACGTCATTCATCAAGGGTGATGTGAACAATGACGGTAATGTTACTGCTGCCGATGCAAGAAGAATTCTCCGTGTTTCCGCAAAGCTCGAAGTTTTAACCGGACAGGCATTAAAGAATGCCGATGTAAATGGTGACGGAAACATTACAGCGGCAGATGCACAGGATGCTCTGCAGCAGGCTTCGGGGGTGAAGACATGACCGGTGAAGAGACTGTCGAGAGAATCACGGCTGTTGAACAAGCCGTCAAGTCGG
>CAZTFS010000168.1:0-2194 GCA_964613045.1 uncultured Eubacteriales bacterium | reverse complement strand
CGATAACAAGGATAGCACCGTCCATCTGAGCAGCACCTGTGATCATGTTCTTGATATAGTCAGCATGGCCGGGGCAGTCAACGTGAGCATAGTGACGTGTCTCTGTCTCGTACTCAACGTGTGATGTGTTGATTGTGATACCACGCTCTCTCTCTTCGGGAGCCTTATCGATGTTTGCGTAATCAACGAAGTCAGCCTGACCCTTTGATGCGAGTGTCTTTGTGATAGCAGCTGTAAGTGTTGTCTTACCATGGTCAACGTGGCCGATAGTACCAATGTTAACATGGGGTTTGGTTCTTTCAAATTTAGCTTTTGCCATTTGAATGTTCCTCCTTAACTGTTATAAAGTTTACTTTTATATTGTAGCAATAAATATAATATTTTTCAAGTGTTTTCTGAAAAAATATTAGTTTTTAGCTCTGCTGCCGATAACAGCATCAGCTATTGACTTGGGAACCTGCTCATAAGAGCCGGGTTCCATAACATACTGACCACGACCCTGTGTCTTGGAACGAAGGTCAGTTGCATAACCGAACATTGATGCAAGAGGTACAGTTGCGTCGATCTGCTGTACGCCGCCGTTACGCTGTTCCATCTTCTTCATCATACCACGACGGGATGTGATATCGCCGAGAACATCACCGATATAATCGTCGGGAGTGATAACTGAGATCTTCATGATGGGCTCCATAAGAACGGGAGCTGCCTTCTGCATAGCTTCCTTGAAAGCCATAGAACCAACCATCTTGAAAGCCATTTCTGAAGAGTCAACTTCATGATAAGAACCGTCAAATACTACGCACTTGACGTCAACAACGTTGTAACCTGCAAGAACACCGTTCTGCATTGCACCTCTGACACCGGCCTCGATAGCGGGAATGTATTCCTTGGGAATAGCACCGCCGACAACCTCGCTGACGAATTCGAAGCCCTTGCCGGGATTGGGTTCGATACGCATCTTACAATGACCGTACTGACCGTGACCACCGGACTGCTTTGAATACTTGGTATCAACAGATGCTTCCTTAGTGATCGTCTCACGGTAAGCAACCTGAGGATTACCGACGTTTGCTTCAACTTTGAATTCACGGAGAAGTCTGTCTACGATGATTTCAAGGTGAAGCTCACCCATACCTGCGATAATTGTCTGACCTGTTTCCTGGTCTGTATAGAACTTGAATGTGGGATCTTCTTCTGCAAGCTTTGCAAGAGAGATACCCATCTTTTCCTGACCTGCACGAGTCTTGGGCTCGATTGCAACACGGATAACAGGCTCGGGGAAATTCATTGATTCAAGAATAATGGGATGATTTTCATCACAGAGAGTGTCACCTGTTGTTGTATTCTTGACACCAACAACAGCAGCGATATCACCTGCATAACAGGTATCGATCTCCTGTCTGTGATTTGCGTGCATCTGAAGGATACGGCCGAGTCTCTCGTTCTTACCCTTTGTTGAGTTGTACGCAGTTGTACCTGCAACAGCCATACCTGAGTATACACGGAAATAGCAAAGCTTTCCTACGAAGGGGTCTGTTGCAATCTTAAATGCGAGAGCTGAGAAGGGTTCATCATCTGAAGAAAGACGAACTTCTTCCTCGCCTGTATCGGGATTTACACCCTTAACGTCATCAATATCTGTGGGGGCAGGCATATAGTCAATAACAGCGTCAAGAAGCTTCTGAACGCCCTTGTTACGGTAAGATGTACCGCAGACAACGGGAACCATTTCGTTAGCAATTGTTGCCTTTCTGATGCAGCTCTTGATCTCTTCCTTGGAAAGTTCACCTTCCTCAAAGAATTTTTCCATGAGTTCTTCGTCCATTGAAGCAACTGCTTCAACGAGTTCGTCATGGTACTTCTGAGCGATTTCCTTCATATCGTCGGGGATATCCTCGACACGCATATCAAGACCCATATCGTCATAATAAATGTCTGCATTCATTTCAACGAGGTCGATGATGCCTCTGAAATCTGACTCAGCACCGATGGGGAGCTGAATAGGAACAGCATTACACTTAAGTCTGTCCTTCATCATGTCAAGAACATTATAGAAGTTTGCACCCATAATGTCCATTTTATTAACATATACCATTCTCGGAACTTTATATTCATCAGCCTGACGCCAAACTGTTTCAGACTGAGGCTCAACGCCGCCCTTAGCACAGAGAACTGTAACCGAACCGTCAAGAAC
>CAZTFS010000167.1:0-2451 GCA_964613045.1 uncultured Eubacteriales bacterium | reverse complement strand
TCCTTAAACGCAATACACACCACGAATTCTTTTGTATTTTCGTCATAGGACCATTCAAAATCGCCGTTATATTTTTTTACGATTCTTCTGATACTTTTTACTCCTAAACCGTGAAGACCGTCGTCGGTTTTTGTTGACTTTAACATTTTGCCGATTGCTTGCGGTTTTTTATCGCAGGAATTGGTGCAGGTGATAATATCAAAACCGTTGACTTTGTTTATTGTAAGTTCAATTCTTTTTTCGACTGAATCTTTAACTGCTTCAACAGCATTGTTCAGCATGTTGCCGAGCAGGGTAATCAGATCGGAGCTTTCAATGTAATCGAGATTTGCTGTTTTGCATTGAACAAGAAAATCAATGTTCTCGGTACGGCACATATATTGATATTTGTTGAGCATCAGATCAAGCATTTTATTCTTTGTGTTGCCGAACATGGAATAGTGACTGATTTCTCCGTATATCTTGTCAATATAATCGCTGACCTCCGGATTGTCGGCAAGGCTTTTTATGACCGTCAGATGATTTTTTTCATCGTGGATAAAGGTTTTGAGCATATCGTTCTGTTCGTCAAGAATGGCATAATACACAATATCGGTATGAACTCTTTCAGCATCGCTTTGAATTTTATAAAGCTCGTCAAGCTCTCTTGTGTTTTTGCCGTAGAAAACGTATGCAAGAATTGTTGAAACAACAATTGCAACGCCCGAAACTGAAATGCCGATTTGAATACCTTGTGACAATTCACAGCTGGACGAAATAAGCCAGAAAACAATAAGGATAATGATTGAACAAATCGGAAACAAAAACAGAAATGCAGGAAATTTAACCGAACGAATGTTCAGGGGGGGGGTACTGCTGCCTTTTTTGAAATTAAAACCGAGATAAATAATGAGCTTTGTCAGCACAAAATAAAGAGTCTTGCTCAGAACAGTTCCGATTGTGTAAGTGACAAGGTTTGTGCTGTAAGTAATAATGCTACCGTTTGCAGCGAAAGTAGAACCGATAATAAACAGAAATTCAGAGACGCACATTGTAACTTCTAAAAACAGTGAACAGAGAATACCTTTTTTAACCGTACATTCAAAGCACAGGTAAGCAAACAGAAAGTTGATGGCAAAAAAAACAACTGCATTAATAAAAATATTTTCTATCAGCACAAACATTGCTAAGGCGACCGCATAAAGAGATATGCCTATTAAACAGGTGTATCTCTTTTTAAGTTTTTCTTCCATAATGTCGCCCAGACAGTTCATCGCAATGAGAAATTCAATTATGTATGAAATAACGGATAAAGAAAAAGTCATGTTATCTGCCTCCGAAATACTTCAGAAAATAGCTTCTGAATTCTGCCTGCTTGCGGTAGGCTATCGGTACGCTGTGTTTGCACAGAAGCTCCACGGTATCTCTTTTGTAGTCGGTGATATGCTTCATATTGATTATGTAGCTTTTGTGAACCCTGTAAAAAAATGAAGCGATCAGCTTTTGTTTCCAGAAATCCATTTTGTTTTCGGAAATATATTCGCCCTTTACCGTTACAACTCTTGTTGTGCGACCTACCGTTTCGATAAAAACAATATCATCGGATAATACTTTTGTTGAAGCCTCTCCGTTTTTAATGAAAAAGGTAATGATGTTGCTGTCGATAGATTCCAGTGCTTTGAGAAGTCCTTTTTTCAATCGTCTTGAGTCTGCGGGCTTGTTTATATATCTGAAAACGTTCAGATCCATCGCATCATCGAGATAACTGTCGTATGATGTGATTATGAAAATTATTATATAAGGATTAACTTGTTTTAATTTTTTTGCAACATCAATTCCCGAGTAAGGCTCCATTTCGATATCAAGAAATGCAATATCATAGAATTTTCCGCAATTGTATATGTCGGTGCTGCTGTAATATAAATCATAATCTGCATTTATATTCTGTTCACCGAGAATTGTTTTAACTTTGTTTACTGTTTCTTCAACATATTTACTTTCATCATCACATATTGCAATTTTCATGTTTTCACCCGCTTCTGAAAGTATTATATCATATAAAATTGCCTCGGTAAAGTAAGATTTTTTGTATAAAGTGTGCAGTTTTGTTTTCAAAATGTGCAGTTGCGTTATAAGTATTGCCAAAAAGGTCTTTTGTGATTTAAAATCAAAATATATTAAAAAAGACAGGGGATTTCTGCCTGAGATTTACTCCGGTTTTTTTAATAATTATGCTTACGGAGGGGAGTCCGATGGTTTATTGAATTTTTTGTTATTTATATCAAAAAGTTTTACTACGAAAGGAAACGAAAATATGAAAACTAAGAAATTACTGTCCCTCATTTTAGCAGTTATTATGATAATGTCCGTTGTGCCGATTTACGCAAGTGCGGAAGACCAGATTGCGTTGACGGTTGATAATATTACCGTATACCCGACAGCAGAAGGTTTCATTTATTTTGGTCAGAAAAT
>CAZTFS010000166.1:0-2496 GCA_964613045.1 uncultured Eubacteriales bacterium | reverse complement strand
GCAAGACCGCCCATAAGTGCCTGACCTTCAGCACCGCAGTTCCAGAATTTCATTTTGAAAGCAGGAGTGAGGGCAAGTGCCAGACAAAGAAGAATTGCAATTTCCTGAAGATATTTCCAGAACATTGTGGTGTATCCTTCAAATAATCTGCCGAAGACACCGGAATACATAACTTTATATGTTTCAAAAAAGCCTTTGCCTGTAACAGCCATGGAAAGGATTCCGACAAGAATCAGTGCAACAATAATTGTAATGATACGAATCAACCATGCTTGCCAACCGAGCATATCATCACGTTTAACAACATGAATAAGCGGTTCACGGTGCTTTTTTGCTGTGGAATTATCAGCCATTAGTATTCTCCTTTCCGTCATGCTTTGATTTTGTCATAAGAAGACCGATCTCTTCTTTTGTTGTATTGCGTCCGTCAACGATACCTGTAATTCTGCCGGAGCCTATGACCATAATTCTGTCGCAAAGCTCAACAAGAACATCAAGATCCTCACCTACAAAGATGATCGCAACACCTTTTTTCTTCTGCTCATTGAGAAGGTTGTAAATCATATATGATGAGTTGATATCAAGACCTCTTACAGGATATGCAACCATGAGAACAGTCGGTGAAGCGGCAATTTCTCTGCCGACAAGTACCTTCTGTACGTTACCGCCGGAAAGCCGTCTGACGGGAGTGCTGGCACTTGGAGTTACAACATCAAGATCGTGAATTATTTTCATTGCAAGATCCTTCGGATTTTTACGTTTCAGAAAAATCGAATGACCTTTTGAATAACTGCGGAGCATCATGTTGTCAACAATGTCCATGTTGCCTACAAGACCCATGCCGAGTCTGTCCTCGGGTACGAATGAAAGACGAACACCCATATTTCTTATCTGCAGGGGAGTCTTGTCCCTTAAGCTTTCTTTTTTGCCTGTCTGGGGGTCAAAGTAGAAAATGTCGCCGTATTCAAGCCTCTGAAGACCGGCAATGGATTCAAGAAGCTCTCTCTGACCTGAGCCTGCAATACCTGCAATGCCGAGTATTTCACCGCTTTTTGCCGTGAACGAAACGTCGTCAAGAACTGTAGCACCGACTCTGTCAACGCAAGTGATATTATTGACAACGAGTCTGTCTTCCGCATTTTCGGGCTCATTTCTTTCAATGTTAAGATCGACCTTTTTGCCGACCATCATTTCGGTCAGCTCACTTTCGGAGGTTTCCGAAGTGTTTACGGTACCTACATATTCACCTTTTCTCAGAACAGAAACTTTGTCAGAAAGAGAAAGCACCTCATGAAGCTTATGAGTGATGATTATGATGCATTTTCCGTCGTCACGCATACGGCGGAGAATGTCAAACAGCTTTTCCGTTTCCTGCGGAGTCAGAACTGCGGTTGGTTCGTCAAGAATGAGAATGTCAGCACCTCTGTAAAGAACTTTTATAATTTCAACGGTCTGTTTTTCGGAAACAGACATTGTATAAATTTTCTTTTCAGGATCAAGATCAAAACCGTACTGACTGCTGATCTTTTTGATCTCTTCTGTGGATTTTTTCAGATTGTACTTGCCATCTTCGATACCGAGAACGATATTTTCCGCAGCATTGAATACATCAACAAGCTTGAAATGCTGATGTATCATACCTATTTTATATGAAAATGCATCTTTAGGCGAAGCAATAACAGCTTCTTCACCGTCAATGAAGATCTGACCTTCATCAGGGAAGTAAATGCCGGATATCATATTCATAAGTGTGGTTTTGCCGCTGCCGTTTTCGCCTAAAATGGAAAGAATCTCACCACGGTTCGCAGTAAGATTGACATTTTTATTGGCAACAACTTTGCCGAATTTTTTTGTTATATTCTTCAGTTCAATAGCAGGTTGTTTATTCACATTAAACCTCCGTCCGATTAATTCTCAAGAAAATGTTGTAACGGATCACAGCATTTTCTTCAAAATCCAATCTAAGACGGGTTTCCCCGTCTTAGATCGTGCAGATCGGATATTAGCCGTAATTTCTGTCAAGAAGAGTGATACCGTCGATCTCTACATCAAAGTAAGGAGCTGAACGGTGAGCTGATTCACAGAAAACGCCGTCCTTGATAGCTTCTGTATCCTTTGCGTAATCAGCATCTGTATCAACGTCTGCAAGGTAGCTTGTAAGAGTTTCGCCGTTTACAGTCCAGTTAGCTGTATCAAATACGTTGATTGTACCGTCAAGGAGCTGTGCCTTTACTTCAGCGATCTTTTCAGCAGTGCCTTCAGCAGCAGCTGTTGTGTTGATATCTGTAAGAACAACAGAACCTGTTTCGATTGTGCCTGTCCAGTCAGTATCAATTGCTTCACCCTTCTGAACGCACTCGATCATATACTTGAAGTAAGGTGTCCAGTCGATTCTTGAAGAAACGATGAATGTGTTGGGGCAAGCAGCCAGTGTTGAACCGTTGTAGGAAACGTTGGGAACACCTGCTGTTTCACAAGCTGTGGGAGCACCCATTG
>CAZTFS010000165.1:0-2513 GCA_964613045.1 uncultured Eubacteriales bacterium | reverse complement strand
ATCTTCCAGATGAACTGTACAAATGCATTATCGCTGTGGCAAATGTGGTCACAGTCTGTGTCTGCGGATTCGGCAGACTTTTCAAATTCATAACCGCAACCATAGTCACACTCATAGTTGTCATCACTGTCGATATGTTCGAGTGATGAATTCTCAACTTCTCTTGTGTCGGTTTCTCCGCAGTTATTGTCGCAAGATGCAGTTTCTTTTGCATTTTCTTCGCACTGTACAGCTTCACTTCCAATATAATTAGTAAAGCTATGGTCACGAACAACATTAACGCTTGAATCAAAGCTGTACAAGGGGTTTTCGCTGTCCCATGAGCAAGGAACGGTTACAGTTCTGAGGCTTGTGCAATTATAAAATGCGTTATCGCCTATTCTTGTTATACTGTCGGGTATTGTTATGCTCTCAAGGCTTGTGCAACCATAAAACGTGTCATTGTCTATGATTGTTACGCTGTCAGGAATCGTTATGTTTGCAAGACTGCTGCATAATTCAAATGCACCCAAGCCGATCGTTGTTACACTATCAGGAATTGTTACGCTTTCAAGGCTTGTGCAATAAAAAAATGCAGAATCGCCTATGCTTGTTACCCCATCACCGATAATCACATTTTTAATGTCTGTACGACCTGTGAAAGCAAGATCATCAATAGCACCTTCGCCAATGATAGTGAGTGTTCCGTCAGAGCAAAGTGTCCATGTGAGGTTATCACCGCAAGTGCCGATGATAATGCCGCAGAAAGTGCAAGTGTCATTTTCAAAGCTGTGGGAGCACGGGACACCACAGACCGTACATTCACCATCTTTATAAATGTGGTCACGAACAGTAACTTTAATGCTTGAATCAAAGTTATATAATGGGTTTTCGCTGTCCCATAAGCAAAGAACGGTTACAGTTCTGAGGCTTGTGCAATCATAAAATGCGTTATCGCCTATACTTTTTATCTTATCACCAATAATTACCCTTTTAATATCTTCGTTTCCTAAGAAAGCATTCTGATCAATCGAGCCTTCACCGCTGATGGTGAGTGTGCCGTCACGATAAAGCGTCCATGAGGCACCACCTTTACAGGATCCGCTGTCACTAACACAAAATTCACAAATACCGGTTTCTGAGTTTTTTGAATGGGGTAAACCTAACGATTCACAGGAGTCACCGCAAGCCCCATAAAAGTCTTCGTTGGCATCGTGAATATAAACAATATTCGCCGAACCGATATTCAAACTAAATTCTGTGGTGAGCCAAGAACAGGGGACAACTAACGATTCAATGGGTAAGCAATCCCGAAGCATTTCTTCATATACACTTACTTCACCGCTACTTATTGTTATACTTTTGGGGCTTGTTGTGCCACACATAAACGCATCCCCGCCGATTGATGTTACGCTGTTGCCGATTGTTACGCTTTTAAGGCTTGTGCAACCATAAAACGCATCATTGCCTATTCTTGTTACGCTGTTGCCGATTGTTACGCTTTCAAGGCTTGTGCACTCAACAAACGCATAATCATCTATGCTTGTTACGCCGTCTTCAATAACAACGGTTTTTATTGCGGAATAAAAAGGTAAATTGACCATAGAGTTCCAAATTGCACCCGTACCGCTGATAACAAGCTCGCCTGTTTTGCTGTTATAGGTGTAGGTTACGTCGTTACCGCATATGCCGGTGATAATGCCGCAGATAGTGCAAGTGTCATTTTCAATGCTGTGGGAGCACAGATCGCCACAGAGTGTACATTCACCATATTTATAAATGTGGTCACGAACAGTAACATTAACGCTTGAATCAAAGTTATATAATGGGTTTTCGCCGTTCTGTGTGCAAGGAACACTGACGACGGTAAGGTCTGAACAATTATCAAACGCATGCTTGCCTATATTTGTTAGGTTGTTGGGGATTTTTACACTTGCAAGGCTTGTGCAATTATAAAACGCATTATTTCCTATGCTTGTTAAACCTTCACCGAGGGTTATATTTATAATGCCGGTACAATTATAAAATGCGTTATTGCCTATACTTGTTATCTTATCACCAATAATTACCCTTTTAACATCTTCGTTTCCTAAGAAAGCATTCTGATCAATCGAGCCTTCACCGCTGATAACAAGCTCGCCTGTTTCGCTGTTATAGGTGTAGGTTACGTTATCACCGCAACTACCGCTTTCTGCTACAGCTCTCGCAAAAGCAACGGGCATTGTTGCCGCAATCATTAAGATTGTGAGAATGATTGATAAGGTTTTCTTTAAGGTTTTGTTCATTTGTTTTGACTCCTTTCGGGAAGTTAATTAAGTGCAAAGCTTTTTTAAGTGCAAAGTGCAGAACGCAGAACGCAGAACGAATGTAACCGTTAGTTTCTGCTTTAGAATTTACACTCTGCAAATTATTTTTAAGTGCAAAGTGCAGAACGCAGAACGCAGAACGAAGTTAACCGTTAGTTTCTGCTTTAGAATTTACACTCTGCAAATTATTTTTAAGTGCAAAGTGCAGAACGCAGAACGCAGAACGAA
>CAZTFS010000164.1:0-2524 GCA_964613045.1 uncultured Eubacteriales bacterium | reverse complement strand
TTTTTATGAAAAAAGCGGTGATACAGAAGCTGTGTCAGTTTTCGGAAAAATAAAATTTCACGTTTCTGACTGTATTATGAGTTCTTTTATCATCATTGACCCGATTGTAAAAAAATATGTTTATTATCCCATTGACACTATCTATTGTAAAGTTTACCTAAAATTTTTTTTTACAAAAGGGCATAAAGTGTGCGTGTAACTCTTGAAAATTGCATTTTATAGGCGTATAATATTTTTGTAATGCAAATCTATAAGCGTGGTGTCGTTTTATACGATATTCCACCGAAGAAAGGACTTTTCTATTATGGAAAAAAATGAACGTAGAGTCGGTACTGTTTCAAGGGGTATCCGTTGCCCTATTTTCCGTGAAGGCGACGACCTTGCAGCTATCGTAACTGACAGTGTTCTCAAGGCTGCTGAATCTGAGGGCTTTGAACTTCGTGACAAAGATGTTATTTCTCTCACAGAGTCCATCGTTGCAAGAGTACAGGGCAACTATGCTTCTGTTGAAGATATTGCTGCTGATGTGAAGGCTAAACTCGGCGGCGGTACAGTCGGTGTTATTTTTCCCATTCTTTCAAGAAACCGTTTTGCTATCTGCCTTAAAGGTATAGCAATGGGTGCAAAGAAGATCGTGCTTATGCTCAGCTATCCTTCTGATGAAGTCGGCAATCAGCTTGTAAGTCTTGATAAGATCGATGAAGCAGGTGTCAATCCTTACAGCGATGTTCTTACTGAAGCTAAATACCGTGAGCTTTTCGGCGAGAATAAACATGAGTTCACAGGCGTTGACTACGTTGCATATTACGGTGATCTTATCCGTTCCTGCGGTGCAGAGTGTGAGATCATTTTTGCAAATCAGGCAAAAGCTATTCTTGATTACACAGATTGCATAATCAACTGTGACATTCATACAAGAGCAAGAACAAAGCGTATCCTTAAGGCAGCAGGTGCAAAAACAGTATGCGGTCTTGACGATATCATGAATGCTCCGGTTAACGGCAGCGGCTGTAATGAAAAGTACGGACTTCTCGGTTCAAATAAATCTACTGAAGATAAGATCAAGCTCTTCCCCCGTGAGTGTAAGGATCTTGTTCTTGATATTCAGGACAGAGTTCTTAAAGCAACAGGAAAGCATGTTGAAGTTATGGTTTACGGCGACGGTGCTTTCAAAGATCCTCAGGGTAAGATATGGGAGCTTGCAGACCCCGTTGTTTCTCCTGCTTTTACAGACGGACTTATCGGTACACCTAATGAGCTTAAGCTCAAGTACCTTGCTGATAATGATTTTAAGGACCTCAGCGGTGAAGCTCTTAAGGAAGCTATCGCTCAGAGTATCAAATCAAAGAGTGATAACCTTGTAGGTAACATGGCTTCTCAGGGTACGACTCCCAGACAGCTTACGGATCTTATCGGTTCACTTTGTGACCTTACAAGCGGTTCGGGTGATAAGGGTACTCCCGTAGTTCTTGTACAGGGCTATTTCGATAACTACACAAACTGATAATACGGAGGGACTTTAATATGCAGATAAATGTCAGACCCGAATCAATGGAGCGTATCACAACAAAAGCTCTTGCGGATGCGTTTATTGACGAACAGGTAAAAGCTGTCCGTGAACAGGTTGGAGATAAAAAGGTGCTTCTCGCACTTTCCGGAGGTGTTGATTCATCCGTTGTTGCAGCCCTTCTTATTAAGGCTATCGGCAAACAGCTTGTATGTGTTCATGTTAATCATGGTCTTATGCGTAAGGGGGAAAGCGAAAATGTTATCGAAGTTTTCGGCAAAAACCTTGATGCAAATCTTATTTATGTTGATGCAACAGACCGTTTTCTTTACCTTCTCGGCGGTGTAAGTGATCCCGAACAGAAGCGTAAGATAATAGGTGCTGAATTTATAAATGTTTTCGCTGAAGAAGCAAGAAAGCTCGAGGGCGTTGAATTTTTGGCACAGGGTACGATTTATCCCGATATCCTTGAAAGCATTAAGCAGGCAGAGGGTAAAAAAGCCGTTAAATCCCACCATAATGTAGGCGGTCTTCCCGAAGACCTTAAATTCCTGCTCGTTGAGCCTGTAAAGTTTCTTTATAAAGATGAAGTTCGTGTTGTTGGAGAAGCTCTCGGTCTTCCTCATGCAATGGTCTACCGTCAGCCGTTCCCCGGTCCCGGATTGGGTGTCCGCTGCCTCGGTGCTATAACACGCAACAGACTTGATGCACTCCGTGAAGCAGATGCAATTCTCCGTGAAGAGTTTGAGAAAAACGGTCTTGCAGAAAAAGTATGGCAGTATTTTATCGCTGTACCCGATATGAAGAGCGTAGGCGTCAAGGATGAAAGCCGTTATGAAGGCTGGCCCGCAATCATCAGAGCTGTCAACACAACAGATGCCATGACAGCAACTGTTGAGGAGATCCCTTATGCACTCCTTCATCATATTACATACCGTATCACTCATGAAGTTGACGGTATCAACCGTGTCCTTATGGACCTCACTCCCAAGCCCATCGGCACAATTGAGTGGGAAT
>CAZTFS010000163.1:0-2550 GCA_964613045.1 uncultured Eubacteriales bacterium | reverse complement strand
CTCAACATAAAAAATCCTGAGGGCGACATTCAGCTTTTCGGAACGAAGGCAGGCTGCAAGCTTGACCCGCAGGTTGAAATTTACACAGAAATGAACAACTATCTTGTTAATGTTGAGTTTGATGAAGACACGGCACTCTCCTTTGACGGTCTTTTCCAGAATGAAATTGACCATTTTGTTGATTGTGCAATGGGTAAAGCCGAGTGTATTGCTCCTGCACAGCACGGTGTTGATATGATGCGTATTCTTGATGCTGTTTATGAATCAGCAAGAACAGGTCACGAAGTTATTCTCTGATGTTCGGTTATATAAGAACTCACAGACCGGAGCTGAAGGTCAAAGAAGATGAAGCATACAAGGGCATATACTGTTCTCTGTGCCGTGAATTGGGAAAGCGTTACGGCATTGCGGCACGAATGTATCTGAGCTTTGATTCATCTTTTATGGCTCTTGCTCTCATGGCTCTTTCTGACAAAAAAATCAACTTTGAACAAAAAAGATGTCCTTTCAATCCTGCAAAAAAATGCAATTTCTGTTCCGAAAGCAGAACGGAACTGCAATTTGCTGCGGATATTTCCGTACTTTTGCTGTATCATAAGATAAAGGACAATATTCAGGATTCAACGTTATTTAAAGCTTTTTTATTTAAAATTTTACTGTTATTTTTAATAAGTCCCTATAAAAAAGCGAAAAAATTATGCCCCGAAGGTGCTGAGCTTGTCGAAAAGTACATCGGCATGCAGAATGCAGTGGAAGAAAGACGGTCTGAATCTATAGATGAAGCAGCCGAACCGACAGCAATACTGCTTAAAAATCTGTATTCGCTGGGTGAGACCGAGGAAGATGCAAAAATCGTCCGTGAGCAGGTCGGTTATCATTTAGGACGCTGGATATACCTTATTGATGCCTTTGATGACATGAAAAAGGACCGAAAAAGCGGAAATTACAATCCGTTTCTTGCATCAGGTACCGACGATCCCGAAAAGATCAAGGGGGATCTGCTGATGACTGCAGGCGAGATCGCAAAAGCTTATGAACTGCTTGAGATAAAATGCTTCAGCGGTATTCTTGAAAATGTCATTTATGACGGACTTTATTTTGAAACACTGAAAGTTTACGAGAGGAGACTGCACGATGAGTGATCCGTATTCCGTATTAGGAGTATCACCCGATGCAACTGACGAACAAATTAAAAATGCCTACAGGGAAAAAGCCAGAAAATATCACGAAAGCGACTATTCCAACGGACCGCTTTCCGAGGTTGCGGCAAAGAAAATGCAGGAGCTTGACGACGCTTACGATCAGATAATTTCCGAAAGACGTTCAGGCGGTTATTCTTCGTCTTCATCTTCATATTCTTCGGGAAGCTATTCTCAGAGCTCATACACTCCTCCGACTTACGCCGATATAAGAGAAAAGATCCGTCGCAATGATCTTGACTCAGCACAGGAAGCACTTAACAATATTCCCGAAATGTCGAGAATTGCCGAGTGGTATTATCTTCAGGGCATGATACAGCAAAAAAAGGGTTGGGCAAATGCTGCCTTTGAAAATTATGAACGTGCATACAGGATGGATTCTTCAAATCCCGAATATGCAAGAGCTTATCAGGGCATGAACAATCAGCGTAGCGGCGGTTACAGAACAGATACAGGCAGAAGATCGGATTCAGACTGCGGTTTCTGCAACATTTGTCAGGGGCTTGTCTGTGCAGACTGCTGCTGTGAATGTATGGGCGGCGATCTTATCCCCTGCTGTTAAGGTGAAGAAGATGAGAAACAGTGCAAAAACAGCATTGGGCGGAATGATAGCGGCTTTATCGATAGTTACGATGCTGCTGACAGCGGTGATTCCATACTTAACTTACGCACTTCCTGCACTTGCAGGCGTTCTGCTCGTACTTATGGTTATAGAAATCAATAAAAAGTGGGCTGTCTGCACATATATTGCGGTCAGCATACTTTCCTTTCTGATCCTTCCCGACAAAGAAGCGGCAATGATGTATTTTGCATTTTTCGGCTGCTACCCTATTGTAAAACCCGTACTGGAAGCAAAAATATCAAACAACAAGCTGTGTTGGCTCGCAAAAGCGGTATTCTTCAATATAGCCGCCGTTGCAGCATACATTGTGATAATATTTGTATTCGCAATACCTCTTGATGAGACGGAGGAATTGGGAAAATGGGCGATCCCCGCACTGCTCGGAATGGGAAATGTGATGTTTATTCTTTACGATATATGCATTACAAGAATGGTGACTCTGTATCTTCACAAGTGGCAGAAGAAGTTCAGAAAACTGTTCAAACATTAAAACAGATCAAGTCCTGAATAAATTTTAAAATTTTTTTAATTTAGGACTTGATTTTTTATTATTCATAAGATATAATATACAAGCGTTTTAAATTAATAGTGAGTTATATGGAGAGTTGTCCGAGCTGGTCGAAGGAGCACGATTGGAAATCGTGTAAACTGCTAAAACGGTTTCGAGGGTTCGAATCCCTTGCTCTCCGCCAAGAAAAAAGCAAGTCGAAAGACTTGCTTTTTTCAGTT
>CAZTFS010000162.1:0-2560 GCA_964613045.1 uncultured Eubacteriales bacterium | reverse complement strand
TGTTCGGCGGTGTATGTGGGCTTGGATATGCCGCTGTACATGGGGATACAAGAAAATGGCTACACGTAAAGAATTTTTACTCGTTAAATTAAAAAATAACAAAAAAATAAGCGTTGAAATAAAAATACGTTTTTGATATAAATTAACTTCACCACTCGACGTACCTTTGTACGCCTTCGGGCAAAGCAAACATCAAGCAAATGCCCGATTTTCGTGAAGTTTATTCATTCTACGCATTTTTCCCTATCCAAAAAAAAAGGAGCTGTGTTTTGTTTTACACAAAACTGAATATATATAATTTCAAGAATAATTCCCGAGTCATTGAAAATTACAGACAAATAAAGTATAATCAGACTAATAAAAGAGGTGACACATGTGAACATCCAAATAATGCAATATATCATTTACTTTCTTCTTGCGATTTTTGCCGCAACGGTAGGTTCTCTTACGGGGATGGGCGGCGGAGTTATCATAAAACCGATGATGGATGTGCTCGGCAGCTATGATGTTCAGACTATCGGTGTTATTTCTTCAATTACCGTATTTTCAATGGCTCTGGTTTCTGTAATAAAACAGATAAACGCAAAAACAAAAATACCGTTCAAAACAGCCATACCGTTAGCAACAGGTTCTGTCGCAGGAGGTTTTATCGGTCAGTATATTCTGAATTTTATCGTAGATATGCTTAACGCAAATTCCGTTGCGACGATAATACAGAATGCCGTTCTTGCAGTGTTGATATTGTGCGTTATCGTTTACATGAAAAATAAAAACCGCATAACGGGAAAACATCTCGACGGAACTGTCATGTCCCTGTGTGCAGGTGTTTTTCTGGGCTGTTGCTCATCCTTTTTAGGCATTGGCGGCGGTCCCATTAATGTCGCTCTTATCATTTACCTGTTTTCCTTTGACACCAAAACAGCCACGGTCTGTTCACTGATCACAATATTGTTTGCTCAGATATCAAAGCTCATTACTACCTCTCTGACAACAGGTTATTCCGATCTCGATCTGTCTGTTGCACCTGTCATGATCGCCGGTGCTGTTCTCGGCGGTCTTATCGGTGCGGTACTTAATAAAAAATGCAGTGAAAAAACTGTTGAAAGAGCTTTTTCGGGAGTTCAGTTGTTCGTTTTTGTCCTTACGGTGTTCAATATCATTAAAAATCTGATATAAACGGTATGTCCTGAGCGATAAAAACCTTTTTTGACGGCAGATAATCTTCTTTTCAAAACAAAATGTCGAATAGTGCATTTCTTTTTATATTGTATTTTGTGAATTTTAACCAAAGTTCATAAAACAAATTCTACAAGCTGCAAACGAGGCATTTGACTGTAATTTCTTGACTTAAAACATGATTTTTGTTATTATATAATAGTATATAAGCATAAAAAGGAGGAATTTGTTTTGACAGACGCAAAAACATTAGCGTATATCAATCTATATGCAATTTTCGGTGCACTTGAAAATTTATGTGCATTGGATGAAGATGCCAGAGCACTTCTTACAAACAAAAAACCTATTACCATAGGTATTGAGGTAAAAGGCGGTCCTGCGGCTACCATTACTTTCAAAAACGGCAGGTGCAGAATGGAGGACGGCATCGGATCCTGTGATATAAAGCTCCCCTTCTCTTCCTGTGAAAAATTCAACGGAATGATCGACGGTACTGTTACTCCGATTCCCTCAAAGGGCTTTACTCACATCGGTTTTCTTCTTAAAGATTTCATAAAGCTTACAGACCTTCTGACAAGATATTTAAGACCCGATCCCGAGGATCTGAAGGACAGACGTTTCTTTGAGATCAGTACAGCTCTCCTGTTCTATACAATTTCCGTTGCCATAGCTCAGATCGGTAACAACGATGAGATAGGAAAATTCTCTGCTCATCACATGGTTGACGGCGATATCCGTCTTTCAATAAAGGACGGTCCGAAAGCAACCATAAGAGTTAAGGATCACCGTCTTCTTACCATCAAGCAGGATACCGATAATCCCAGAGCTCTTATGGAATTCGGTTCTATCGAGCTTGCACGTGATCTTTTTGACGGAAATGTCAACTCTATCGCATGTGTAGGCGAAGGCAAGATCACCATGGGCGGAATGATATCCATGGTCGACAACATGAACAGAATACTCGACCTGGTCGGTCTTTATCTTGCATAAGGGAGGTTTTTCAAATGGCTGCAAAGAAAACTAAAAAAGATTCAGTTTATTATGACCATAAAAAAAGTCAGGAATGGTTCAAAAGAGCCGTTGATGTGATCCCCTCAGGTATTTACGGTCACTTAGGACCGGCAGAGGGTCTCTGGGTTCCCACCACATCATGGCCTTTCTTCCTTGACAGAGCTGAAGGCTCTTACATGTGGGACGTGGACGGCAACAAATATCTTGACTACATGTGTGCATACGGCCCGAACGTTCTCGGTTATAACGATCCCGATGTAAACGCTGCAGCGATCGCTCAGGCAAATGTTGCCAACTGCACCACAACTCCCTCTTATAAGATGGTTGAGTTTGCAGAGCTTATGGTTGACACGGTTGCTTCCGCAGACTGGGC
>CAZTFS010000161.1:0-2601 GCA_964613045.1 uncultured Eubacteriales bacterium | reverse complement strand
TACATCTATACTCTAACACATTAGAGTTGTAATGTCAATATTTTCACAAAAAAAACAGCCCCGAAGAGCTGTTACAATTATATATTTAGTCTTTGTAAATATACTCCCATTTAGGAGCAATAGCATTTTCCCAAAGGTCTTTCATTGCAAGTCCGTCAGGAAAAATATATTCTTGAATCATCTGTTTTCTTGTATCAAATGCTTTATGATGTGATTCTCTGTATTTTTTATCTCGTGGCCATATATTCCAACCATTGCTGTCATCAGTTATAAGAAATGCACAATCGTCTTTGAAAACAGGACTGTAATAAACAATATCTACCATACTGCTACCATCTGTGATTTCAATAAATTCATCAAAATCTTCAAAATTAAAATATTTCATCGGTCTGTCTTCAGGATGAAACACTTTTTTCATTTTCCATACCTCGCAATCATAAAAATACGACGCTCTTTCTTAGAAGGTTTTCGTGCAATTTCAGAACGTTTTCCGTTTGAATACGTATGTACATAAATATCATTTACACTAAATGTCTTTAAAATTATTGTCTTTTTATTTCTTTTTTGCTTGTTATCATGTTTGTGTCCAAAATCAATATCTTTAACCTTGCTTCTGCCGTCAGAACCGCCATATACTGTTATCTGTTCAACCTGATTTGTATCTTTTTCATATTTTGCATAAGCAGTATACGGAGTGTTTGACTTCATAGGAGTATTGGTGTTGCCTGTAGTCGAATCATTAATAATCTTGATACCGTTTGCAGTAACACCAATCTGTTCATACTTATAAACAGTAAAACCGCCTGTTTCAAGATAATCTTTTGAACCACCCACATTATAACCTCTTTTTTAGCTTTTGACAATAGGATTCATAAAAATAAACGTTACGAAAATAGTTTTGATATTCAATTCCTCTGCCGTAAACAAGTATAGCGGACGGATTCAATTCCCTTGCAGCGGTGATTTTGTTGACCTCTGCAACCGTCTTGTAATTCTCGTTGACTGCGGTTGTGATTGTCTCTTTCACCTCATCGGGAACAGTTACATTGTTTTCGGCAAGAATTGTAAAAATGTCTTTCATTTTGTGTCCTTTCTACATGATGTTTATACTGCTCTGTCTGCAGTTGAAAGTTAGTCAGATAAACCTCTGACGGGGTAATTTTGGATATGAAAAAAGCACCCTGCATTTAAAGCAAAGTGCTTGAATCATTAAATTGTGCATAAAAATACCGCCCTTATATAAGGACGGTAAAATCATTGTTTTTAGTTGTCATCTTCAAGTCCGTTTGGAAATGCTTTATTAAAACAATCAGTCAGGTCGTTAACTATAACATTCCATTCATCAGGATCGATAATGTCATTTAATTTTCCTTTTGAAAAATCTTCAAAATAAAGATATAATTCATCAGAAAGTTCCTCAGACAAGCAATCATGTTCAACTTCCCATTTTATCACACCGAGTATTACATTAAGCCGTTCCCCTTCTTCAAGTGTAGACTCATCAAACTCAGACAACCAATTTTCAGGCGAGTTACTGTGACGCATTCGTTCAAGAAATGATTCTGTTATATCAAGATAAGAAATGTCGTATCTCATTTTCTTTTCCTCCTGTATTTCCAAACATTGCCTTCAACTTTTGTGTTAGAAACAACATTGATTATAACATCCGGATATAATTCATGAAATTGTTTCATAACACCTTTACAACTGTCACACATACCTCGCTCGGACAGCATTGTAATAGAATCAAAAGGCTGCTGTTCATATACATCAGCGAAATATTCAAAAAGTTTTGCTTCAGTATCATTATATGTTTCACTTCTGATACTGCCGTCTTGCTTCAAAACATCAATATATGAAAAACGACGGTTATCTTTCAATAAGACAAGCGTTGAATTGCCATTATAACCTTTTGATGTATCCGAAATTAAGCTATGTGCAAAAAACATATTATTCATGTTATCATCAATATAAGCTCCGGCTATATTGCCGCTTTTCTTATATTTACTGGTGAACATATTTCTTTTTTCACTAATCACAACATCATCCAATTGGAGTAATTTAGTTGGTGACAAGTCTCCGGAGTCGATTTTATAAGTATTTGCAATTCGATATTTCTTTTGAAGTATTTGCCATTCTGATGTTTTATTATATTTAAGCTCCCGAAAATCTTCAAACATATCAGGAGCGAGTTCTTTCAAAACAGTTTGATATTTCTCAAAATGCTTCAAATCGGCACTTTTATTATACGCCATTTGCCGTGCTTTGTCAACGCTGCCGTCACCGTATTTATCATCCTGCATCTGCTTCCACTGCTCATAGGTGGTATCAGCAGGGACATAGAATGTACTGCCGTCAAGGTCTCTTGCAAAACGTTCGCCGTATTCTTCCATATCGTCGAAATACGGAACCGTTGTACCTCTGCACCGAGGATGAAACGGCGGTACGGTGACACCTATTTCATACTGACTTTGCGGAAAGTGTTTACCGTCCATTGCTCCGCATATCTCACAGGTATGTCTGTCAAGCGTTTCATCCGTTCAAGTTGTTCGGCGGTGTATGTGGGCTTGGATATGCCGCTGTACATGGGGATACAAGAAA
>CAZTFS010000160.1:0-2606 GCA_964613045.1 uncultured Eubacteriales bacterium | reverse complement strand
TTTCCGCCGAAAATTTTCAGCAAGAAATTGTTTACGAATTTAAGAAGCATTGTGATGATCTTTGTAAGGAAATTTGAGTCTGTTGTTTCTTTAACATTATTGATCTTGTTGATAACTGCATCAAATTTCTCAGCGGCTGCATCAAATTCCTCAGTGGGCATACAGGTGCTTTCGATTGCTGCACCGAGCTGATCACGTGCTGAAATGAATTCTGCTGCAAGCTCGGGTGAGAGGGAAGATGTGTCGTAATCCTTCCACTCATTGTATTTATTTATAACATCTCTGGATATACGTGCATAATTGAACTGTGGGTAAGCAGGGTCGGAATAAACATCTTTGAAGCTGTTATCGGTAACGATTCTTATCGCAAGTCGCATAATTACATCATTACTTGCGGTGCTTTCATGTCCCTGATCCTTGAAATAGAAGGTCGATTCACAAAGAATACCTGTTGACGCATCAATAATTCTTTCTTCGTCGATGTGGTTATGAGTGGAATCTGTACAGTAGGTGTTTGCCTGCACATAATCTTCGGGGAGAGATACATCCACAGCGACACCCGTTGCACCAAAGGATTCCGAGTCAAGATGAATAACGCCGTCGCCGTTGACCTTATTCCATGAATCAAAGATCTTATAATTTGCACAGTTGTAGTCTACGATATCGAAGAATTCAACACCGTTAGCCTTTGCGTCAAGAATGTTCTGTCTTGAATTGACCTGTGCATTATAATACCAGTCTGTCTGCTCAAGAATATATACGTCTTCCGGATCGGTGAGGAATCTTTCTCTGAGCTCGGGATAATCCTTGGAGGGAATAAGTCCCCAGAGACAGGTGGAATATTCCAGATAATCTTCAATCAGTGTGTTAACTGCCGTGTCAAGGATGTTGTTAAGGTCAGCATTGGGGAAAATTCTGAGAATAAGATTAATGGTGTATGCAAGAACCTCCTGATTGTCACCGAGAAGAGAAGGAAGCATATAGCCGTAAAGTGCATCGGGATCATCAATAAAGCCGTAGCGGTAAATATCGCCGAGAACGTAAGCACCGTCAGCGGCAGGAACTACATAGCAAACTCTGTTTACGTCATCGGAAAAATCGAGTCCCATGTCAATATAAAGCTGCATGAGAGCGTTTTCAATTGAACCGCCCTGACTCAGAGGCACAAGATTAACTTTGTCGTGACCTGTTTCTTCCTTTGCTATCTGGATAAGCTCGTAAAGCTCTTTAGCCGTATCAATAATATTACCTGTGTGAAGATATGAAAGGAAATAAAGGTGGTCAGCACCTGCTATGTCAACGTAGTTGTTGAGAGGAACAACACTGAGTGCATAATTACGCTGTTCTTCAGTAAGATTTGCAAGACTGGTGTTGTATTTATCCGCCTGAATGTTTTTAATTGGGTGTCCGTATTCGTCCAGCTTAAGGTTGCTCAACAGAGCTTCACCGAGAACATCTGCAATTGCATTTGCACATTGCTCTTCGGCATCTTTCTGGGAAATAAGAAGATTGCCAAGAGGAACAAGAGCGTTCTCAAGAGCCAGCTTTACAATATCGTCGGTGGACTCCATAAAGAAAGGTTTGGAGTAGGGCACACCTTGAGAATTGAGCATTTCTTCGCCGTTTTCATCAAGGTATCTTACGTTAGATTGAAAAAGTCCGGGGACGATGATCGAGGGATAGTATTCGCAATCGTCTGCATGGTCTGATGCTGATGAAACAAATGCTGTCGAAGTGAAAAGCATTGTCAGGACAAGCATCACGGATAAAGTTCTTCTGAAAATAGTTTTCATATTTTTGCCTCCCTATAAGTTTACAAGCATATTGTAGCACTTTTTTCCAAAAAGTCAATAAGGACTGATAAATATAAGTGTAATTTTACTAAAATGAGCTTTTTGTCGGCAAAAAAACAAGTTCGGAAAACAATAATTTGTCGAACCAATTAACAATGTACAATGTACAATTTACAATTGTGCAGATGTAGCGATGCAGGCGGTTTTTTGTAAATCATTGTACATTGTAAATTGTAAATTGTTCATTGATAAATTCTGATTTGCAAGTGTTTTGCATAACTACAGCTAAGGCACATTTCAGAGAAATATGCCTTAACCGATATTTAAATTTCCTTTAATTAATTATCCGATCTGTGTAATGACAAGATGTGCAGAAACCGGACGGGTTCCGCCGGCAAGCGGTGTGATCGTAAGTGCGGCTGCGTTGCCGGCAGGATTTCTGACAGTCAGAACAGAGTTAATGACGGTAGTTGTTACAATAGCCATGCCTACAATTTGTGAAGCACCTGTGGCTCTGCCGACTACAGTGTATGCCAGATCTGCTCCGTTCAGAGTCAATATCAATTGACCTGCTTCGTCTACACTCACCTCAAACAGTATCTGATATGTTCCGATCTGTGCCAGATTAAATGAATCTGCTCCTGTTCTGGATATATCAGCTCCGCTGTTAGGTCCGTCTTGCGGAAAGCTGACATCTGTTCCCGGAGCTACCGTTGCCGCATTGTCCGGCGGCATCAGTGCATAAAAATCTGCATAATTAAGCACACCACCGGCAGGCCCCTGAGGACCTGCAGGACCTGTTTCACCGATAGG
>CAZTFS010000159.1:0-2646 GCA_964613045.1 uncultured Eubacteriales bacterium | reverse complement strand
GATAAATTCTGATTTGTAATAATCTCCCCTTTCGGTAAATATACTTAACTGTATTTATCTGAAAGGGGCTTGTCATTTTTGTTCGTTGTAGTCAATGTAAAGGAATCGGGAAAAAGGAAAATAAGAAAAGGACGAACTGTTGATAAGGTTCATGAATATTTTACTTCGGGCGGTGAAAGATTTTACATAACGGAGGTTCTTGATTCAAGTGCAGGCGTCAACTGGGAGGAAGCTGCATCATTTATCGGACGGCATTGCAGTCATGTCCTGCTTGACCGGAGGATCGTTCTGCCGGAAGATTGTCCCGTGCAGAGGTTTTGTGCTGAAAAATACAGAAATGTGCTTTTGTTTAATACTGTCGGGCTTATTCTGAGACAGATGTTTCTTGCAGGCTGCAGACCTGCCTGTTATATCAATGATCCCAACGGCAGATATGCTTTTCTCTTGCCGAAGGTTGCCCGTTTTTCTGCTCAGACGACCGTTATAACGGATAAGGGATTTTTATATTACCCTGTTGTTTCGTCTTTGTATACTCAGTTTGGAGCAGGAGTGACAGTAACCCACCGCTCTGAAAATATTTCTTCAGATGCAGTGATAATTGATACTGACGCAAGTATGAATTTTTCTTCTCCTCTTCTTTTTTCTGTTGATTCAAACGGTATAGCCCCCAAGTATGCTGACGGATTTAATGACCTTAAATCGCTTTGTCCGCCGTGTGTTGATTCAATTGATTTTTTAGGAGCCGTTTATGAATTTAACCGTGATAAGCGTCTTGAAAACTCATTTGTGCGTATTTTCAGTCAGAATGATGCAGATATCTCGGTCTCTCAGCTTGCAGAAAGGCTTATAAACAGAAAAACAGGCGATTGCGGCAGGTTATTTTTTGCGGAAAACTTGACATGCGGCTGATTATTAGTTATAATATACAGTAATTGTAAAGAATTGCACACCTGAAAGGATGTAATAAAATGGCAGATGAATTTCTTTTAACCCAAGCGGCTGTTGATGAACTCAAAGCCGAGCTTAAATACCTTCGTACAACAAGAAGAAACGAAGTTGCGGAGAAGATCAAGGAGGCAAAATCCTTCGGTGACCTTTCCGAAAACAGCGAATACGATGAAGCAAAATCTGAGCAGGGCAAGCTTGAAGCTCAGATCACTGAAATGGAGTATACTCTTCAGCATGTAAAAATAATTGATGAATCTGCACTGGGTACGGACACTGTACACATCGGTTCTTTCGTCAAGGTTTTTGATCCCGAATTTAACGAGGAAGTCAAGTACCAGATCGTTGGTTTCCCTCAGGCTGATCCTCTTGATAATAAGCTTTCCGATGAATCACCGATCGGCAAAGGACTTCTCGGTCATAAGGTCGGCGATGTTGTTGATATCGAAACTCCCGGCGGAATCATCAAGCTTGAGATCAGGGAGATCTCAAAATAATTCATAAAATTAAGGAGCAAAACAATGGCTGACGAAATAAGAACTCCTGAAACTGAAAATCAGGAGCCTGAACAGAACGTAAATGAACTCAGACAGATCCGTGTTGACAAGCTTACTGCCCTTCAGGAAGCCGGCAGGGATCCCTTTCAGATAACTCTTGCTTCTCAGGAGTATCACAGCACAGAGATCATCGAAAAATTTGATGAACTTGAAAATAAAGATGTTTCTGTATGCGGCAGAATCATTACCAAACGTCCCATGGGTAAGGCAAGCTTTATGAATATCCATGACCGTGACGGTAAAATGCAGGTCTATGTCAGACGTGATGATATCGGTGAAGAAGAGTATGCATATTTCAAGAAATATGATATCGGTGATATTGTTGAGGTAAAGGGCTTTGTTTTCAAAACAAAGACAGGCGAGATATCTGTTCATGCAAAGTCAGTCAGACTTCTTACAAAGTCACTTCTTCCTCTTCCGGAGAAGTATCACGGACTTACAAATACAGACACAAGATACCGTCAGCGTTATCTTGATCTTATCGTCAATCCCGACGTAAAGAAGACCTTTATTGCCCGTTCTCTTATCATCAGATCAATAAGAAATTATCTCGACAATCAGGGATTTATTGAGGTTGAGACTCCCATGCTTGTTTCAAATGCCGGCGGAGCTGCCGCAAGACCCTTTGAAACTCATCACAATGCACTTAATGAGGATTTCAAGCTGAGAATTTCCCTTGAGCTTTACCTTAAGAGACTTATTGTCGGCGGTATGGAGCGTGTTTACGAAATAGGCAGAGTTTTCCGTAACGAGGGCTGTGATACAAGACACAATCCCGAGTTTACTCTTATGGAGCTCTATCAGGCATATACAGATTATCACGGTATGATGGATCTTACGGAAAATCTTTACAGACATGTTGCTCAGGAGGTTCTCGGCACAACAAAGATCGTCTACAACGGCGTTGAGATGGATCTCGGTAAGCCCTTTGAGAGGATCACAATGGTCGATGCCGTAAAGAAGTATGCAGGTGTTGACTTTAACGAGATAAAGAGCGATGAGGAAGCAAAGGCTCTTGCAAAAGAAAAGGGTATTGAGTTTGAGGAGAGACATAAGAAGGGTGATATACTTAACCTGTTCTTTGAGGAATATGTTGAGCATCATCTTATTCAGCCCACATTCCTTATGGATCATCCCGTTGAGA
>CAZTFS010000158.1:0-2653 GCA_964613045.1 uncultured Eubacteriales bacterium | reverse complement strand
GACAGAAATTGAAGATATGAATTCTTTTGTAACTGACCTTGACAGTAACGAAAATATTGTTATCTGCGGCGGTGACGGTACACTCAACCGATTCATCAACAGCGTAGATACAGATAGAATAGAAAACGAAATTTACTGCTATTGTACAGGTAGCGGAAATGACTTTCTGCGGGACATTGGTGCGGAAGGCAAAAAAGAACCCGTACTGATAACAAAATATCTGAAAAATCTTCCCGAGGTAACGGTCAAAGGAAAAACTTACAAATTTCTCAATAACGCCAGTTTCGGTCTTGACGGTTACTGCTGTGAAGAGGCTGACAGACAAAGAAACGAAAATGGCAAATCATCAAACTACGCTCTGCTTGCCATAAAAGGACTTTTATTTGCATATAAGCCAAAGAATGCAACAATTATAGTTGACGGTGTTAAAAAAGAGTATAAAAAAGTATGGCTTGCTCCCACAATGAACGGAAGATATTTTGGCGGCGGTCTTATGTCTGCACCAAATCAGAACAGACTTAATGAAAGGCATACCGTATCCGTAGTTGCCATGTATAATGTCAGTAAGATAAAGGCACTGTTTATTCTTCCTTCCATGTTCAAGGGTAAACATATTAAGCATAAGGATATTATCGATGTCACCGAAGGACACGAAATAACAATTATATACGATAAGCCTGCACCGATGCAGATTGACGGAGAAACAATACTTGATGTCATAAGATGTGATGTCAGAGCAGGAAAGCCCTGACATCAGTTTTGAAATCGGCAAAACCGTGTACCCTTATAATCAGATGCACGGTTTTATCAATAATTCTCTTTCCCCTGCAGATATCTTACTGCAATCGAATATTTTGTCGCTGAACGAGGTATTCTTGAGTGTATTTCATAATACTCACTGTCTGTAATAATAAGAATTGTCATTTTTGAAGCAATCCTGATTCTTTTTATTTCGTTAACAGGAATGACAATAATATCAGTTTCTGTCTGAATTTCAATTCTGTCACCGAAAAGAGATACTGAACTGTTATTGCACAGGAGCTCTCTGTTTTCATTCCTGAGTGTATATACGGTCTGTTGTGAATCGGAAAAAAGAAAATCAGTTGTATTTTTGGAGTTTGTTGTAATTTCTTTCAACAAGTTTTTCTGAAACTTATCCCAACTCACAATGTTGTCAAACGGTATATCATCTCCGGACCAGAAACCGTAGCTGTCAATCGTTGCTTCAAAACCACACTCACATGATAGCTTATCACCTTTACTTCTGAGTGTCCCTATTTTTTTACATTTCGGACAAGCATAAAGCATTATCTCTGCACTCTGAGCAGGATTTTTTGCAATATATTGCCGAGGATTCAGCATCTGTTCATCATAAACATTAAAGTACAGGTCCTGCTTTAAATGTTCATAGATTTCATCTTCCGTCATATTCTGAATTTCTTTTTTTGTGTAAATATTGACGACCTCACCATACGTAGGACCTTTTCGTTTGTTGTCTGCCCAACGGGGAACCTTCAGGTAACCGCCTTTGTTTCTGTAAGTTACAAGACCGCAATTGCCCTCTTTTACCATCTTTGCATTTCTCTTTGAAATGTACCCTGTTTCACCGTTATTTGTTTTTCCGCCTTCAATGTATATTGCGACATTTATTCCCGCATTCAAATTTGCAACCACTTCATTATAGAGAACATCAGAGCCTTTTTCACGGTGATAGATTATCGGAGAGGCAAGGAATTTCACAAGAGCTCTCATTATCGGGTTTCTTGTAAGATGGTCGCTCATTACAAAACGCATATAATTCCTGATTCCGATAAGCTCAGTTGCAGCATCAAGATTGTCACCGTGATTTGCCATAAGTACAAAGGGTTCTTCGTCAATATGAATCTTATCACAATGGATGTTGCATATCTTTTTAAACGGAGCACCGATTATGTTTCTTGCAAGGAAGATTATAAACTTTGCTCTGTGATAGCCCTTTCTGATTTGTTTGTATTCCTCAGGTGGCATTATGTTGGGATTATTTACAGGCTGCATAATATAATTCTCTCCGTGTGTTATGTTTCCAGGTATGTTTTCAATGCTTCAATGCTGTTTTTTGCATCTTCAACCCCGAGAAAATAAAGCTCTCCGAGTTTTTCCATATCGCTTTCAAGTCTGCTTACTTTTACAGGCTCAGACGGAGCGATAACAAACACCCTGCCTTCATTTTTTAATCTTTCAAGTTCATCACATTCTTCATTGTACATGATATCATTTTTAGCAAGTATTTCAGCAAATTCAGGATAATTTCTGTATGCTGCATTACATATTTTTGAGTTGTCTGATTTTGACAATTCTTTTCTGTAGCTGCTGTCTCTTGTTTTTATAACTATGATTTTTTTATATCCTTCATTAATTGCCCAATCGAAAGGTATTTTACAAACACAGCCGCCGTCAACAAAGACGGGCTTTGAAACTAAAGGCAGACTTGCCGAGGCTCTTATTGCCTGAAAAAATCAGAGCACTCATCTCTGTCGATATATTCTTCCTTGCCGGTTAGAAGATTTGTTACAACGGCAACAATACGCTTTCTTTTATCATACATTTTTCTCTGTCAAGAGGCTCAATTTTTTCGAGCTCATTATACAGAAAATCAAAGCCGATTATTCCGTCA
>CAZTFS010000157.1:0-2668 GCA_964613045.1 uncultured Eubacteriales bacterium | reverse complement strand
CAACAGTGGGATAAATAACGTTATCTGCATAGCCTCTGTAGGGGCATCTGCCTGTAAGAGCAGCAAAACGTGCAGGTGAGCAAACGGAGTATGAGGAATAGAAATTCTCAAAATTAAGTCCGTTTTCACCGATGGAGTCAATATTGGGAGTGTCGTAGATTGCTCCGTTAAGTGAAACGTCACCGTAGCCAAGGTCGTCCATGAGGATAACAAGGACATTAGGATTTTCGGAGGTTGCATTTTTGTCAACACCGCCAAGATAATCATCCTGACCGTCCCAGAGTCTTTCGGTGTTGGGCTTTGAGCGAAGATTCATTGTAAGCACGTAAATTACGCTTGTACCAACTAAAAGCACACTCATGACTGCCGAAAGTGCTTTTTTTACGCCGTCCTTATTAAAGCTCTTTTTAGCAACGAAGAAAAGTCCCCAGAGTGAAAGAGCTGAAGGGAGAACAAGCAGAAGATTGCCCAAAAGTCGGGTGAAGAAGTTACCCTCACCTGTCAGCCAGGGGTGATCTGCGGAGGAAAAACCTGCAAGACCAGATGTGAACGCACCGAAGCCTGCGTCAGCACCCCAGATTATGTAATACACGACTATGCCGAGACTTGCCGCCGCATAGCCGAATATCATAGGTGCATAGACCTTATTTTTAATTATGAGACTTAAAACGATAACCGCAGCCATAATACAGCAGTATGCAACTGATACGACTGCAACCATATTAAGTCTTAATATCCATGTTGCAAGCATCATGCCGATTCCTATGACCATCAGAATTATCGGAAATACTTTTTTTCCGGTATCGAGTTCGATTTTCTTTTTCATGGCATAAACCTCCTTAGTATACAATTATTATATTATAGAATCAGAAAAAGTCAAGTGTTTAAATCGGCAGCGATATTCATGACCTTTTCTGCAAGCTTTTTTAATGCACCGTCTTCAAACGGTGATGTGATGCCTGCTTCTTCAACAAGCTGACCGAATGGTTCGGTGCCGCCTTTTCTGTTGAATTCCATATACGTTTTCAGTGCTTCGTCATAGTTTTCTCTGGACTTCACAAGGAAGCCGAGAGCCACAGTCTGAGCAAGGCAATAATCAATGTAATAAAACGGACTTTCGTAAATGTGCATCTGATACTGCCAGCGTGTGCCTTCTTCAATATAAGGTATACCGTCCATGCAAAGATAAGGCCTGTATTCTTTTTCAAGCTCAAGATATGCCTGTTTTCTCTGTTCGGGAGTATATTCGGGATGTTCATACACGATATGCTGGAATTCATCAACGATAACACCGTACGGAATAAAGCTCAGAGCATCAAGAAGATGCTTTTTTCTGTATCTGTCGGCATTTTCGCCAAAAAATTTATCCATGTATTTCCAGCATAAAAATTCCATGCTCATTGAATGACATTCAGCCGTCTCCATACCTCCCACATCAAGCTCTTCGTCACCGTATCTGAATACATTGTCAGCGGCAAGAGCATGACCGAATTCGTGAGTGATAACGTCAATATCTCCTGTTGTTCCGTTGAAGTTTGCAAGGATAAACGGCTGTTTGTAGTTGGAAAAGCTTGTGCAGTAGCCGCCGCCCCACTTGTTCGGTCTTGCAAAAACATCAAAGGCTTCATTCTCGATCATTGAATGCATAAATTCACCGATTTCGGGTGACATATCATTATACATTTCCTGAGCTTTTGTGAAAATAACTTCGGCATCGCTGTCAGGC
This sequence comes from uncultured Eubacteriales bacterium, assembly GCA_964613045.1. GTDB lineage: Bacteria > Bacillota > Clostridia > Oscillospirales > Acutalibacteraceae > UBA1081. Next base: position 942 of record CAZTFS010000157.1, on the reverse strand, counting down.
TTCGGAACAGGACCTTTGAAATAGACGGAATTATCATAAAACATGACTTTATCAATGCCCAATTCTTTTGCGATGCTTTCTTTCAGCTCAGATACACAGGGAACGATGTATTTTTTTACGTTTTCACGGAAGGTTTTTATCATTTCGGGAGTGTAATCGGTTCTGCCCATACGGTAGTATCCCATTTCCACGAAGTTTTTATATCCCATCTTCTGTGCCATTGAGTTTCTTATTTTTACAAGACGATCGAATATATCGTCCAATTTGTCGGCATGTTTTTTCATGCCGTTTCCTAAGGCTTCAGCGGTTTTTCTTCTTGTTTCCCTGTCTTCATCCTCAAGATAGCCTCTGAGAACGGAAAGGGGCATTTTCTTTCCGTCGAAATCAAAGGTCATTTCCGACATAAACTGAGAATACTCCGTTACAATGGTATTCTCCTGTTGTGACTCGGCTGTAATACGGGGATCAAAGGACTTTTTCTGATAGTCAAGCTTTCTGAAGATCTGAGGATTTATCTTCTTTTCGGCTTCGCTTCTGTACGGAGAGGACAGCATGATGTCTGCATATTCAGTGAAAAGCTCCGAGAAAAGAGGTCCGTTATTGTCGTAATAATCCATTTCATCTTTATAAAACTGATCAGCAGTATTAAGCGTAAAACGGCAGTTCGCAAGAGATGCCGCAGTGCTGTAATCTTTCATCATTGTCAAGGCATATTCTCTTGCAGTTATCAGGTCGTCACCGCTTGCAGCATTTTTTGCGGCAGTGCGGAATTTATCGAACTGTGCCCGTCCTTCCTCAATTGTATATCTTTTGTAGGGTATCTCTGATACTTTCATTATAAAAATCATCTCCTTCAATAATTTTACCACGTATTGAAAAAATTATCAACAAACAATAATTTATCGAACCAATTAACAATGTACAATGTACAATTTACAATCG
>CAZTFS010000156.1:0-2686 GCA_964613045.1 uncultured Eubacteriales bacterium | reverse complement strand
TTACAACTTGTTTTTGTCAAAAAACACTCGTCAAATTGGCAAGATTCACTTAATTCCTACTTCTTCAAAAGCTATGACATCAAAATCAGGAATATCTTTCAAAACCGGAGAATCTTCGCAAAGCCGGTAGTCACCAATTTCATAGTCAACAAATATATTTTTCATATCGCTTATCTTATAGACGGCATTTCCTGAAACATCGCTGTAAGAATAAACGCTTTCCTCAATTACACCGAGATTTTCTGCATAGTGTATTATCAGATTTCCGTTGACATTACTTTCTGACGGATTAGGGATAAAATCAGGGTTATCAGTGTCGCTGTAATCAAGAGACCACTTTGCCATATACGGATAAGCTTTTTGCCAGGTTGCACTCTGCCACGGAGATTCCAACAGATTGCAATGCATATCAAGCCCTTCACGGCTGTGCTCAAACCAGAATCCCGAATCAAGAACGGCATTGCGTGAACGTTGGTCATAATAGAAAGGCTGATCACAGTTAATCAGCATATTATTGTAAGCATTGTTATTTCTTCCTCCGCCAATCAAAAATCCGTTACCTTTACAGTTCACAACAATATTACCATATGCTGTCTGACCTGATGCACCATCATCCCAGTAGATTCCGTTGGGGCGGTGGTCATCGTCACCAATATTATACATAACATTGTATCGTAAAATACTGCCCACTTGATCCCAGCGTCTGCCTGTATATATAACACTGCAGTCATCAGAGAGCAGTGCAACATCGTGCATCAGATTATACTCAATAATCAAATTATTTCCGCCATAAATAATTGCCTGCTGCGGAGAATTATAGAACTCGTTGTGAGAGCATATATTCCCAACTCCGCCAAGATTAACACCCGGGCCTGCTGTTACGGCAACCTCTGAAAAATCGTGAATAAGACAATTTTCAACAATGTTTTCCCCCGCTTCGAGAGTTTCGCGGTTACCTCCTGTTATATCAACAGCAGTAGCACCAATGTGAGCAAACTCACATTTGGAAATTTTATTGCGATAGCCGTCAACTGCTACACCGATACCCGAAAGCTCTGAAATATGACAATTTTCAATTTTTATGTCATTTCCTTTTATCACAATACCGTTGCCCCGTGTTCCGCGAATAGAAAGACCTTCAAAATTCAGATACTCGGCACCGTTTACGGCTATGATTTCTTCAGTAGAAAGCGAAAGTGTAATTACAGCGTTTTCAATCTGCTCAGACGGATAAAAATAGAGCATACCTGTATCACGGTCAAGATACCATTCGTTCGGGGAGTCAAGCTCTTCAAGTACGTTGAAAATATAATATGTTGAATCGGGCACAGCACCATATATACTTACATACGCAGGCTCAACGGCTTTACTTTCATAATTAAAGCTTTTAAGAGGCACTGTGGTATCAGCCCAGTTATATATCAGGGCAGTCCAGAGCCAGACATTGTCAAGAGAAGCATAAGAATTGATTCTTGTTGCTGTAGCATCATCAACTGTAAAAATTGTTGTTTCGGGATTTCGTAGCTCATCCCAGTCCTCACGCTTTGCGTGGTTACTTGTTGAGCTTTCCTGACCTTCGCCTTCTCTGACAATATCAACCGTTTTCAGAAAGCCCTCGTCAGGATAACGTGCAGTCGTAAGAGGTGTACCGTTAAAATAGAGCTGGCAGGGTGACGGTCCCGTTGTATCACCATCATAGTGATCCTGTGTTCCATATTTACCTACGGGATATAGATTTCCCCAATCATCAGCAGAAAGTCCGAGTTTTGTTAAATCGGAACAAATAACATTTTCCTTTGCATCATCAGACAATCTTTCTATAATAGAAGAATCCGTTACAGGTGAAAAAACTGACGGAGCAAGGGTTTTGCCACCGTTAAAAACAACTTCGCCACCGTATGCACAATATGTAACAGGACATTGGGCAGTTCCGGAATCTTCTTTTGTGAATTCAAGAGAAGATATAAAGTATTCGCCTGCCTCAATGCAGACCGTGATACCGTTTTTGTTTGTCTTGTCAGTATTTCTGACCGCCTCAACAGCCTTTTCAACCGTCAAAAAAGGAGCATCCTTTGTTCCGGAGTTTGAGTCATCACCTTTTGTGCTTACATAGAAATCGCCGTCAATTACTTTATCATCCGCTTTCAGATTTTTGTGTGTTGCAATTGCAGGTACAGGTACCACATAGTCTTTATAATATGAGTCCCTTAAAACATCAGCAAAAATAAATAAAAGAACCGAGGCGGCAATAACAACAGCTGTAACAACTGAAATTACCGCAAATCTTTTTTTGTTTTTAATTTTAGTCATATTACGCCCTCCACAGCAAGCACTTCATTTACTAAATTCTTGTTTGTCGGGCTCATTATAGCACAACAATTGTTATTTTACAAGGTTATGCGTTTGGCAATAAAAAAGATCTATTTTTTTAGAAGCTTAACTTCTTTAAAAATAGGTCTTATGTAAGAAAATATTAAACTTTAGTAATTTCCCCGGTTCAAATCCGAGTGGTCTTAAAAAACGGCGATTTTGGTTCTGTCGGTGAAAGGTCAAAAAATTGACCTTAAAAAAGCTGAAAACCCTTGATTTCTCAAGGGTTTTCGGGTTTTGTTTCACTTTTGGGTGAACATCACAACGAGCCGATGAGTTATGTCAGATTACTTCTCAGCGGCAAAATGGAAGAATA
>CAZTFS010000155.1:0-2885 GCA_964613045.1 uncultured Eubacteriales bacterium | reverse complement strand
AGGTGTTTTGTCATTGTATGTTTCTCCTTTGTTTATAATTTATACACATTTATTATACTTTACAGCCGTAAGAATGTCAATAATATTCGTTTATTTTGACTTGTCAACAAGAAGAGAAAAACTCCCCCGAAGGGGAGCTTATTATTGGAATAATTCACTAAAAAAGGACCGTACATTTGTGACGAAGACAGTAAGTTTTTCAATGAAATCTGCAATCGGATTTTTTGTTTCACAAATATCGCATTTTCCGTTTTCATCGGTGTCGGTATGATCGCTGTAATGTACGAATTTACCCTCTGAGTCAAATGCATAAACAGTTCCGTCCACTTGAACACTTGCGTTTGTTACCATGTAGCAATTGGCAGAAGGATCGAAAAAGTAAAGCTCATTGTCAACTTCGCAAAGTCCTGATACAGGGTTCGGCCCCCAATAATACGCTGTGCCGAAGTCATCTGTCAACCATGAACCTTTGATCAATTGCCCCTTTGAGTTAAAAGTGTAAAGAAGCACTTCATCTGTACTTGATATGGTGTACATGCCGTCTGTTTTGTCAAGATCAACAGAAACTTTATCTGAATTTTCTTTTGTAGCCATACCGAAGCCGGTCTGCCTGTCAAAGTAATGCCAGTATCCGTCTATAATATGCCAGCCACGCTGTTTTTCTCCGTTGATATAGTAGTATGTGTAAGTTCCCGATTTAATGAGTGCACCATGTGTAAGCTTGTAATCATTACCAAAAGTATAGGAAATGCCGTTGAGGGTAATTGTACCGGTCTGAGCGAGACCGTTTTCATCAAAATAATAATTATCCTCATCCATTGCATACCAGCCCGTAACAGGCTTGCCGTTTATAAAGAACATGAGTGCTCCGGATGCAGAATCTGTTGCAAAACCTGTGTAGCCCGCACAGCCGATTATTGTATCATTGCAAATGTCACATGTGAGTTTATTGCTGCTGTAGTAATAATCGTGTTCCTCGGGTTCATCTATGGTCATGTTGTCGATCTCTTTCTGAGGTGCAGAGGAGCAAATGAGAATTGAAGATGAAACAGTTCTTTCCGAACCGTCAGCAGATGTGCTTCTGCATACAAGCTCTTCCTCTCCTGCACGCTGTGTAACAAATGTAGCTGAACCGCCGCCGTCAAGCGAGAGTGCATCCACACAGCCCATAGCAAGCATAGTTTCTGCAAGCTGAATAAATGTCTGACCGCAGGAAGACGGTGACTGCCTGCCGTCTGAAACGATAAAAACGACCTTACCGTCAGCAGTAATACCAACAGCAGTTCTGGGGAGCTGAGACAAGCCGTAACCGCTTGTCTTTGCATCTTCGGTCAGTTTACCGTCTTTGAGTATAACAGCCGGACCGCCGATGCATTCTCTAACGTTTGATGTGTCAAGCTTTCCGCTGCCGATAACAGGAGTGCCGTCGTTGAGGATCGCAAAGTAATTCCAGCTGTTATTTTTTGTATATGTAACACCGTTCATGACGAATGTGCCTGTGGGAGCACCTGTTGTCATGTTGTAGAAGTCACCGTTAACGCCTGCAACAACATTGACACCTAACTTTGATTCAACAGAATAAGCCTGATCTCTGACCTTCTGCATTCCCCATGAAGCAGCATCGTAATTTTTGTATGAAGCGATTATTGAAGTGGTTTCGTTGTTAAGATCTACCTCAAGTGCATAGCATTGAGTCTGATTTGAACCGTCTGCATTATTTGTTGTGAAATAAGCTTCTGTTATTCCGGGTGCAACAGCATAGTCAGTTTTGCCTGTAAGATAGCTTCCTGATGTCAGTTCCGAAGCATCAAAGTACACTGCAGAAGCAGCAGGGGACATTAACGCAAACACCATCATAATAACCATAACAGCCGACATGATTTTTTTTGTTTTCATAAATCAGTAATTCCTTTTTTTATAATTTCTTCACGATGAAGATTCCGTAAATAATTATACTTTATATCAGATACAATGTCAATTATTTCAAACAGAAAAATCCCTCGGGATTTTAAACCCGAGGGAAGTGAATATTTACTTGAAGAGCTTAGTGAAGAAGTTCTTGAGCTTTTCAACGAAAGCAGTGATCTTCTTTATGAAGTCAATGAAGCTGTTTCTGCTCTCGCAGTGATCGCACTCACCGTTTTCATCTGTATCAACGTGATCTTCATAGTGTATGAACTGACCGTTTTCATCAAACGCATAAACAACACCGTCAACCTCAGCACTGTCATTTACGATCATGTAATAGTCAGAACCGAAGTAGTAAAGCACACCGTCGATCTCCTGAAGACCTGTAAGTCTTTCATTGTTTGCCCAGTAGTAAACCGTACCGTTTGTTGTCTCACGCCAAGCACCGCCGACAAGTCTGCCCTGATTGTCAAATGAGAAGAGAAGAATAGTGCCGTCCATATCTGCGATGGGATATTTTCCGTCTTTATCCTTGTCTATCGAGATGATACCGTCATGCTCGAGTGTAGCCATACCGTAGCCGGTCTCTCTGTCGAAATAGTACCAGTAACCATCGATCTGGTGCCAGTTACGCTGTTTCTCACCTGCGATGTAGTAATATGTGTAGAAGCCTTCGTCAACGAGAGCACCCTTTACGAAATTACCTTCATCGTCGAATGTGTAAGTCTTGCCGTCGATTGTCTGTTCGCCTGTTACGGGAAGACCGTCAGCACCGAGGTAATAATCCTTACCTATCCATTTGTTTGTAACAAGTTCACCCTCATTTACAAATGCATACTTTGTAAGTTTACCTTCTTCATCGAAGTTGTATGTGTATTCGCCGATCTTCTGCTCGCCTGTAACTGCAACACCGTTGTCGCCAAGGTAGTAAACTTCGTTGTCGATCTCGATCCACTTTGAAGCTTCTGCAACACCGT
>CAZTFS010000154.1:0-2910 GCA_964613045.1 uncultured Eubacteriales bacterium | reverse complement strand
GATCTGTATAATCAGCAATTGCAGTTGAATCCTTGAGGGCAAATGTACCGCTAACACCCTCAAGTTCATTATCATCAAATACAGCCTCTGAATATGCTTCATCGTGAGTGATCGTTGCAAATACATCATTTACATCCGATGTGTCAATTGTCAGCTTGTTAACTGTAAGAGTACCGCCCACAAACTTGAATGAGTAGTTGGGATGGCTGAGAGTGCCGAGTGTGACGGAAATTGCGTACTGACCCGCATCGTTACCCTTTACATACTGTGTTGAAAGTGCTGCTGCACCTGTGGGCTCTGCATCCTCATCGGGGAACTTATAGCCTGACACTGTGTATGTAAGTGTGGGCTTAACATCATTATAGTAAACGGTCTTGTCATCAGCAGTTACTGTAAGAACAGCCTTAGTAACAGTAAGAGTGCCGTCAACAAATGTGAATGTGTAGTTAGTTGTTTCCTGTGCGGAAATTTTAACTGCATAAGAACCTACAGCATGACCCTTTTCGTATTCAGTTATGATGCCGAACTGTGCCTGCTCATTGATAGTTGCAAGTGTATCTGTACCGTAAAGAGAATCATCAGCAATGATAAGGTCATCTACGGTAAACTCAAGGTCAGCATCACCGTAAACAACTGAACCTGAGGGAGCTGTAATTGTAACATTCTTCTTTTCAACAGTGATCTTGCAATCTGTTGCAGCAACGAATGAATAGTTAACTGCTTCGTAGTCAGTCATTGTGATAGTGATGGGATATGTGCCTACCGACTTACCCATTGAATATGTTGTAGAAGCAGAAGCTGTACCTGTTGTAGCAATAGTTTCAATAGAATCTGCACCTGTGAAGCCTGTGTATACAAGAGGAAGTGCAGGAGAAGCATCGCCGTAGGAAACAGTCTTGTTATCAACAGAAACCGTAACTTCAGCCTTGGCAACAGTAACCTTTACAGCTACCTCAACCGTGTTGTAGTTTGTTGAATCTGCGGGAGTGAATACTGCGGTGTAGGAGTTAACATCAACCGTGGGAACAATTGAAGCATTCTTCCATGACCATGTACCTGTAATCTCCTTGTTGTTTGCGGTTGCAGTGCCGTCAATGGTGAGATTTGCAAGTGTTCTGTTTGAATCGTAAGTACCTGCATTAATATCAGCTACGGATACAGTGGGAGTAGCCTTGCTGACGGTAACAACAGGACTGTTCTGAATTGAAACGTAATACTTTTCGCTGTTTGTATAATTGAGTGCAGAAGTATCAATTTTCACAGCCTTATTTTCACCTGCATTACTGCTTTCAACAGTACCTGTTGTGGTGATGGTTGTGGTGAAAGAATCCTGATTTACTGCACCTGATGCATATGTAAGAGTAACATTAACATTATTGCTGCCGTCGTATGTCTTGTTTGTTGCAGTTGCGGTGTAGTAAAGAGGAGCTCTGTTAATTGTAAGTGTAGCTGTACCGCTTGTGGTGAAGTTATTATTATCTGTATCACCGCCGAAGGTTGCTATACGGAGCTTATATGTGCCGGGTGCAAGAGTTGAGCTGTATTCCTGCCATGTAGAACCGTCGGCAGAAACCTCAAATTTTGTATCTGCAAGCCATGTTGCCTTCTTTGCCTCGTCACAAGCTGCAAGATTTGTGTAATTAAGAACATAATTGGGTCTGGATGCACCGTAAGTAACGGTTGAATCAGCAGGAGCAACAGTTACATCACGCTTTGCAACAGTAACGGTAACAGTAGTCTGCTGTGAATTATAGTTTGTTGCGGATGTGCCGCTGGGAGTCCAGATAAGAGCAACCGCTTTTGAGCCTGCTCCGAGGTAATCAGTTGAAGAGTAACCCGAATATGTCCATGTACCTGTAAGAGTTTCGCTGTTCTTACCTGAAATTGAGTACTTAGAAGTATCAATAAGCTCTGCAATAGTTGCACCGTATGTACCCGAAGCAGTTGTTGAACCGCTTATGGTGGGAGTAGCCTTTGTGATCTCACATGTGATAGTAAACGTACCGCCGTTACGGTTTCCTGCACCGCTTACGCTGATATCCGTATCGGAGGGAACAACTACCTTAATTGTATACTTACCGACATCCTTGGGAAGACCGGATGTCCATGTTGAACCGTCGGTTGAGTAGGAATAATCAAGACGACGCTTTCCGTCTTCATCCACACCTAAAATAGCGTAACGGGACGTTGCAACAGTGTTATCTTCGGTATCATCGGAGCCGATATCGGTATCATACTTCATATCTATAACGCCGAGATTGAAGTCTGTACCGGGAACGAGTGTCTTACCTGTATATTCGGTTGTAAATGAAGTGGACGTTGTACCTTTATTGATTTCAGTGCCCGTGCTTGTAGCAACGACCTTAACATTGGTAGGATTAATTGCCTGATAATCTGCCCAGATAACATAGCTGTTATTTGAAGACATGCTGAATGTATCGGTAAATGGTGTACCCGTTGTTGCAACTGCGGAAGCACTGAGATTTGAGGTATCAACACCTGTACCGTAAGCACCGTCAGTCTTGGTAACATAATATGTACCTACAAGCTCATAGAAGTTGCTGTTGGTTACAGTACCGCCGCTTGACTTTGTGAGAGCTGTGGCGTCAGATGAGAATGCACCGTTTGTCGGTGTGAATACCATACGGGAGTTGATAGCAGTGTTGGGTGTTGCAGAAGCACTTGTGATAGCACCGTTTGCATTACGGTAACGGTAGTAGACCATATACTGACCGCCGGCTTTGTTACCGGGAGCACCCATTGTGATATAACCGGTATTTACACCGGTGTCATTACTACCGGATGCAGACTTATAATCCGAACTTGTTACAGTGTCTGACAATCCGTTATAGAAGGCAAGCTCTGTGCGGTAAATCGAAGAAGCAGGACTGCCTGCCGTACCTGCACCGT
>CAZTFS010000153.1:0-2971 GCA_964613045.1 uncultured Eubacteriales bacterium | reverse complement strand
TTTATTTGTGTGCAGAAACATTCAGATGTTTTTCCAGCTTGTCATGTGCTTTTGTAACTTCGCCGTTACAATTAAGCTGTTTCAAACCGTCAAGACATGCCAATAATGAATAGCAGATAAGAGTATTTTCCTCTTTCATAGCCTTGATATCCTCGTTCTGCTTGTTTTGCTTCATATACCAGCGGTAACAGGCAAATACCACACCGAAAATGACCGATATCGCCGAGATTATCTCTGCCGCCGTTTTTATAAGTTCAGCATCAATCAACATCACTTTATCCCCGAAGCCTTTTCAAGTATTTCCTTCGCATCGGCGGCTGTAACTTTACCGTCGTCGTTCACATCGGCAGAATATTCGGCTGTTTCGCTTAGATTTTCAAGCTTTGCGGCGGCTCTGAGGGCTTTTCTTGCATCTGATGCATCAACATCCCCGTCACCGTCAACATCTCCTTTAAGATATGATGTATAACAATAATTCATGTCTACATTACCGATGATACCGGGAACACTGCCCTTACTGGAATACTGCCAGATGTCATAAGTGCCCTTGTATGTGATCTCTGAATTATACTGAGCGACCCATTTCGGATATTTGTTATACCAGCTGTCAGTCAGATACTGTTCAAACCAGTACTTATTGGCATAAGTGCCGTAAAGATAGCCTGCCTTGGTGATAGCTTCGCAGAATACCTTTGCAATTTCAAGCACTTTTGCTTTTCCCAATACAGATATTCTTGATTCTTCGAAATCAAGAAATACGGGCATATCAGGCTTATGTCCCTTGAGAAGCCTTATTACATGAGCTGCTTCACTCTTTGCCTTTTCAACTGTTGTTGCATAGCTGTAAAGATAAACTCCGTAAGGAATACCGTATTTTTCACATGCCGCAACATTGTTTTTCCACTGTGCATCGTCCTGCTTAGTGTAATCACTGCCGTAACCACAGCGGATAATTGCCCAGTCAATATTATTTTTTGTTTCTGTCCAGTCGATATTTCCCTGATAAACAGAAACATCTATTCCTTTTGACATAATTCTGTCTGCCATATCAGCACCTCCTTTATTCGGTTATTGTTTCTTTACTGCAGAATCTCATTTTTACCCCCATGCATATATGTTATATGTGATATCTTTCACAAAGCCTATAGTGGAGTGGGAATAAGTAAAGCCTGTGCTTGTAAAATTACTTATTGACAAACCGCCGCCAAAAGCTCCGGTACGGTTTGTTGTTGCCAGTTTATAAAGTCCCTTGCCGACAGAATCAATACCGTCAATATTTATTCTCATGGCAAACATCAAACTGTTGGTCGTACCGAGTGTTGTATCAGTGTTCAGAGTTATAAGCACGACTTTCGGTTTAAATCCGCAGGTAAAAGTATGAGAAAGCTCCAATGTACTTGATGTCTGAGTATATTCATTTGAATAAAAATTTGTAAAATTCACATACCCGTCGGGAACAGGCACACTGACAACCGCTTTCGCAAACTCCGTCACATCATATTCACCGTTGGCGGAAATGTTGATACTGTCCTCGGGCAATATATACCCGTTTTTAACTTTGTCGATCGCCTCGTCCAGCTGTGCACCTGTATGACTCATGTTATATTCGCTCATGAAAGCACCTCCGTAATAAAATCATCAATCTCTTTGCCCGAATATGCACTTATGTATGATTCATCCTCGCCTGTTGTGTTTCTCATTACAAGGATATATGCACCGTCAGAATCTATGACCGATTCGGAATTTTTTGTGTACAAAATGCATGTATCATTCCATACACCCGATTCATTCATCACATAAATGCTTATCCTGTATTCTCCGTCTGTATTCAGCTCTGCGGCTTCCACATCAAAGCTGACACTCCTATACGGTTCGGGAGGATATGCAACACCGCTTTCGCTGTCGTAATAATAGCCCGAGGCTTCATCGAATTCATCAGCCAGAAGATCGCAGCCGATCCCCCTGCCGCAGGGCTGTCCCGCAAGAGTTGCCCTTGCCTCAAAGGCTTGGATGTATTCGTCGGATCTGACGGTCACATTAGCTTTCAGATGCGTACTCAGGCGATCTCTGTCAACTGAAATCGTCAGCATATCATTCGCTCCAGTTTCCGCTTGCCGCACTTCGTACAAAAGCCTTGATCGTCTTGACTCCGTCACCGGGAGATGCGGAAAGTATTTCCTCAGCGGCGACGGTTACTACCAGCTCAACACTGCTGTCGATCTCAATATCGGTAAATTCCATGTATTCAGACTGCAGATAAAATTCATCCTCGGGAGTTTCCTGCTTTATCGCCGTACCGTGCTCAGGTGCTGAAGGGATGGCAATGTTTGAAGCATCATCATAAGAAGCATTCACATCATCAACTATCATGATCTTTACAGCATCAATATTTTCGCTGACTAAAAGTGAGAAGCCTGTCGGAGAATATCTCAGAAGCGATATCTTTGATTCAAAGCCGCCGGGAAGCTCCAACTCAACCGTGGGTACAGTTGTATAATATCCTATCGTATCACTTACCGTGCCGGATTCGTTCCACACATCATCACGGACTTTGACATAGATCGTCTTTTCACCGTCACCGGTTGAAAGTGTTACATTTTTTATTGAGGAAAAACTCTCCCATGATGCCGCATCTTCAGTTTCTGCACCGTCAACACCCCAGATCTTCATCTGATAGCCCGTAAGATCTTCATCTGTGCAGGTGATTGCAAGACTTACGGCATTCAGGCTTGTTTTTTCTTCACCGTTATTTATTGTTACCGACACACCGCTCGGAGCTGTTGTATCGAGTGTTACATTAATATAATTTGCCATTTTTATTCACTCTCCTGTGTATTCACATCTATATATATGTAGCTTTTTCCTCTTGTTCTGCGGTCATAGACCGTTGTTCCGTCTTTAGTCACGATCTTTTCGATCTCAAGAGGATAATATTCCTTTCCGTCATGTAAAAACATTATGACCCCTCCTC
>CAZTFS010000152.1:0-3027 GCA_964613045.1 uncultured Eubacteriales bacterium | reverse complement strand
TTTTTCATTCAGTTCATCAATCTTGTTTTTCAAGTCTGCCTTTGAGATTGTACCGTCTGCAGCAAAATCAAGAAGATTTGATTTTCTCGTATTGAGTTTATCAAGTTCATTCTGATATGCACTTATTGCTTTTTCAGTTTCATCACCCTGCATCATTTTTTCAATGGCTTGCATCATTTTTCTGATAGCAACTTCAGATGCGGATGATGTCTGTCGGAACACATCAAGCAATATGGGTCTGATTTCATCTTCACAGATTGTGAGTGAAGGACAGGAATCCTTGCCGTGCTCTTTTTTATATGAACACACCCATCTGCCACGCTCTCTTTTGTAATAAGGTGCTCCGCAGTGTGCACAGTACATCTTGCCTGTCAGAAGATTGTCCTTATTGCATACATTACGGTTAGTTTTTACATCTTCACTTCTCTCTTTGAAAACATCAAAAGCCTTCCGCCATGTTCCTTCATCAACAATGGGAGGAACAATATCGGGTGCATATTCTATCTTCCACTCTTCTTCAGGAAGGAATCTCTGTTTCTTTGTGAACATATCAATAATAACAACTTTTCCGCCTACATAATACCCCATGTTCTTCGGATTACTGATAATATTACCCAGTGTGTTGTGAGCAATTTTGTTTCCGTTTCTGTTACGGTAGCCCTGTTCATAGAAATATCTTTCAAGTTCTTTAAGACTGTAGTTGCCTGTTGAGTACATTGTGTAAAGCTTTTTTACAACCTCTGCTTCAGTGGGATTGATTTTCAGTTTTCTGTCGTCGTTATCATATCCGAAAGGTGCCTTGCCGAGAACATGCTTGTTTCTGATTGCCATCTTGTGACCCCATTTAACTCGGGAAGAAATCTTTTTTGATTCATTCTGTGCCATGGTACTCATAATTGACAGAAACATTTCAGCATCTTTTTCAAAGGTGCAGATTCCGTCATTCTGAAAAATCACACCTACACCGTATTGCAGCAAATCACGGACAACGCTTATTGAATCAACAATGTTTCTTGCCCATCGTGAAGCTTCTTTTGTAACAATCAAATCAAACTTTCCTCTCTTGGCATCTGCAATCATTCTGTTGAATTCGGGACGCACCTTCAATGATGTGCCTGACTTACCTTGGTCGATATAAGCACCTGCTAAATCCCAGCTTTCGTTTTCTTTTATATAATTTTCAAAATATTGCTTCTGATTTTCGAGAGAGTTAATCTGCACATCTTTATCGGTTGAAACTCGACAGTAATATGCAACTCTGCAATTCATCTGATTGATTGTAATACCTTTTGCGAAATCGTTCTGAACTTTTAAAATATCCATTTACAAATCTCCTTTAAACACTTTGTTATAATTATAATTTATATTTTTTTGTTGTGGCAATGAATAAATATTTCCTGTATGTAACGGCAATTATGCCGCACAGGTTGATATGATTATATCTGCTTCTTCCTGAGTGAGCAATGAGCTTTCTACAAGCACTTCAGAGAAGTATTTAATCCAGATGTTTTCTGCAACCTGATTCATTTCTTTTGTAGACTTCATATTAAGTCCTCCTTGTTAAAAATATTTTTAACAAAATCCGATGTTCAATTCAAAAAAATCCAAATCATCAAATTTAAAGTAATTATGATTGCCGGCAAACTCTGATAATTTTCAGAACAGATTTTTTGAATTTTTTGAACTTTTTCGCTTTTGTCGGACTAATGATGAAAGTTAAAAAAGGGCAAAATTCTCCCCACAGAATTTTTGAAAAAATATTGCACAAATATTTAATGTTTTTCTTGTACATAAATCACAAAGCAAGGTAAAATCAATAAAGATAAGCAAAAAAATCACCCCATCGCAATAACGATAAGGTAAAAGCATATTGTGTTTTATATCGACGACAAATCAGGAATGAACACCTTTTTAAAAAAGCATCATAGACGGTTATAGGGATTAAAAAATTCCGTATAAACGGCTAATGGTGATTCCGTATTATAGTTTCCAGACTAATTGTCGGGATTTTTTTATTGCAGATGAAAGAGAACAGCCATAATTGTTTTGATAAATTGATAATGTGGATGAAGAAACAAGAAAGGAAAACAAAATAACAAATCAAGTCAGGAATTCAGGAACCATAACCTGTTGAAAAAATGTGGGTATGAATTTTTTTCTTTACCAAAGATTCAAAAATGAAAGGATGTGGTTTTATAGGTCATAAAAATAAAAAATCACTGGTATTTCAAGTGAGCGAGAATTTAAAAAGTAAATTAGCAATCGGCGAAAGTAAGCACAAAAATAAGATTAGTGGCACAAGCTCAAAAGATAAGATTTACAGTTTCGGTACTTACAATGCCTATATGCAGCAATGTGTGCAATTTGTTAAATGGTGCAAGACTGAGCATAAATGCAAAACTCTTGATGATTGTCGAAAGTATGCCGACGAATATCTGAAACTAAATATTGATAAAGGCATGTCACCTTATACCTTGAAATTACAGGTGTCAGCACTATGTAAGCTTTTTTCCTGCAACTCAACAGAATTCATTTCAACACCTCCTCGCAAAAGAAAGAACATCACCAGAAGCAGAAGCACAAATATAAAGTGTACTACGGAATTTGAAAGATTTTGTCTATGTACAGGCTTGCGAAGACGAGAGATAACCGCTTTACGAGGTACAACACTTGTTGAAAAAGACGGTCAATATTACATACACATAAAGAACGGCAAAGGTGGTCGAGAAAGATATGCTGAGATTTGCGGTACAAAAGATGAAATTGCTTTTGTAGTTCAGAAAATGAAAAATGCTAAAGACAATAAAATCTTCAGCAAGATTCCATATACAGATATTCACGCAATGCGAGCCGTTTATTCAAGCAGAATTTATAATAAATATGCCCGACAAAAAAGCGAATATAAAAACGAACGACTTATTATGTATCACAATCGGGTAATTAAAACATATACTTCAAAAAATATCGACATTAAAAACAATCTTGAATTCTATAATTATTCTCCCAAAACAGGCTATATACTTAAAC
>CAZTFS010000151.1:0-3135 GCA_964613045.1 uncultured Eubacteriales bacterium | reverse complement strand
AGATGACATCAAAATACGGCACACCTTACTTCTCAAACTACATCAACAGCGATATGGCTCCCAGCGATGTACGAAGCATGTGCTGTCGTCTGCGTCTTGACTTAAGAGAACTCAGAAAGAAATCCGGCGGTTTCTTCGGCAGCGGTGAAAGCACAGGCTCAGTCGGTGTTGTTACGATAAACATGCCCAGAATCGCTTATCTTGCAAAGGATAAAGATGATTTCTACAAACGTCTTGAAAGAATGATGGACATTGCTGCACGTTCACTCAAGATCAAGCGTAATGTCATCACAAAGCTTCTTGATGAAGGTCTTTATCCCTACACAAAGCGTTATCTCGGAACTTTCAGCAACCACTTCTCAACTATCGGCCTTGTCGGCATGAACGAAGTCGGACTGAATGCAAAATGGCTCAAGAAGGATATGACCCATGAGGAAACTCAGGAATTTTCAAAGGAAGTTCTCAATTTCATGAGAAACAAGCTCTCCGATTATCAGGAAGCTTACGGCGACCTTTACAATCTTGAGGCAACTCCTGCAGAATCCACAAGCTACCGTCTTGCAAAGCATGACATCAAGCATTATCCCGACATCATCACAGCCGCTGAAAACGATAAGGACAAGACACCTTATTACACAAACTCTTCACATCTTCCCGTCGGTTATACAGATGATATTTTTACTGCTCTTGACATACAGGATGAGCTTCAGACTCTTTACACATCGGGTACTGTTTTCCACGCATTCTTAGGCGAAAAGCTCCCCGACTGGAAGAGTGCCGCATCACTTATCAGAAAGATCGCAGAAAATTACAAGCTCCCCTATTACACACTTTCTCCCACATACTCCGTATGTAAGAATCACGGATACATTGCAGGCGAAGTGTTCGAGTGTCCCGATTGCGGTGAAAAGACGGAAGTTTACAGCCGTATCACAGGCTATTACCGTCCCATTCAGAACTGGAACGACGGCAAGTCACAGGAATACAAGGACAGAGTTGTTTACAATCCCGAAAAATTCAACGACGTAACCCCAAAAAGCCGTACAGTTGAGGATTCGGTCGATATTCAGGAAGAAACACAGGAAACAGATAAAGTTCTTCTTTTTGCAACATCCACATGTCCGAACTGCAAAATGGCTGTTCATTTCCTTAAGAAAGCAGAAATTGAGTTTGAAGAAGTTTTCGCAAACGACGATCCTGAGCTTGCAAAGAAATTTGATGTAAAACAGGCTCCCACCCTTGTTGTTATCAGCGATAACAAGATCGAAAAGATCACAAATCTTTCAAATATCAGAGCTTTTACAGAATCAGTCAAAAAGGTGTAATATGTACGATATGATTATAATCGGTGCAGGGCCGGCGGGACTTACCGCCGCCCTGTACGCACGCAGAGCCGAAAAACAGGTTCTCGTGCTTGAAAAATCCACATTCGGCGGGCAGATCACTCACTCACCGAGAGTTGAGAACTACCCCGGATTCATTCAGATGACAGGAACTGAATTTGCCGATAAGCTGACCGAGCAGGTACTTTCTCAGGGTGCTGAGATCGAACTTGACACTGCAAAAAGCATTCAGGGTGTACCCGGCAATTATAAAGTTTCGGGTGACTACGCAGAATACGAAGCAAAAGCTGTTATCATTGCAGGCGGTTCAGCTCACAGGAAATTAAATCTTCCCGGTGAAGACAAATTCGTCGGCGAAGGCATTTCTTACTGTGCAGTTTGCGACGGTGCTTTTTATAAGGATAAAAATGTTGCGATAGTCGGCGGCGGCAATTCCGCATTGCAGGAAGCTGTTATGCTCAGCGACATCTGCACAAGTGTTACGGTAATTCAGAATCTTTCTTTTCTTACAGGTGAGGAAAAGCTGATAGCGGACATTGAAAGCCGCAATAATGTCAAGGTTATTTATTCAAGCGTTGTTACTGAGATACTTGGAGCCGAAAGCTTCAAAGGAATAGTTATCGAGAATACGGAAACAAAGGAAAAGCAGGAGCTTCTTCTTGACGGTGTTTTTGTTGCAATCGGTCAGAAGCCTGAAAATGAGCCGTTTGATAACATTGTCAGCCTTAACAAGTACGGTTATATAGAGTCTGACGAAAGTTGCAGACCCGTTAATGCTCCCGAGGGAATATTTACTGCAGGCGACTGCCGCACAAAGGCCGTCAGACAGGTAGCTACGGCAATTTCAGACGGTGCGGTTGCAGCACTTTCGGCATGCAGATTCATTGATTCGCTCAAAGGAGAATGAAATGAATATAACAGTAAGAAAAGCCCGAAAAAAAGACGCCAAAAGGCTTGCCGAGCTTCTCGAAACGATCGCACAGCTTCACCATGAAGGAAGACCCGATATATACGGCGGCGGCGGTGCAAAATACAACATCAAAGACGTAGAGAAAAAAATTGCAGATAAAAACGAAACCATTTTTGTTGCAGTAAATGACGAGGACTATGTTTTAGGTTATACAATGTCGAAAATTTACGATGTTGAACCAAAGGGAATACTTTTAGCTCATAAAAAAATGTATATTGACGATGTCTGCGTTGATGAGAATTACAGAAAGCACGGAATCGGAAAGCTCCTTATGGAAGCAACAAAGCAGGCGGCAACAGATGCAGGATGTCATATCTGTGATCTGAACGTCTGGGCATTCAATGAAAACGCAGTAAAATTCTATGAATCCTGCGGCATGACAAAACAAAGAATTTATATGGAGTATATCCTTGATTAAAACAAACAACCGCCCGTTCGCCGACTACCCGCAAGGAATTATTTCTTTAAAATATGAACTTTTGGCACAATAATGCGTTAAAAATTCCCGATATGCGTCAGCATTATCGGGAATTTTCGCCTTTTCTTGTATCCGAAATTTATATTTTAAAGTGCTTCGCAGTTTCGTAAGAACAGAAAATTTCCTGTATTGAAGCCAAAAATGCAACAAGGCTGTCGCCTTGTGAGGCTTTTGGTGAAAATACAGGGAATTTTGTTCGAGAAACAAATACTGCCTTACGGGTAGTCGGCGTTTTGGGCGGTTGTTTTTGCAAAACAGAATTTATCAAGCCAATTAACAATGTACAATGTACAATCGTGCAGATGCAGCGATACAGGCGGTTTTTTTGTAAATCATTGTACATT
>CAZTFS010000150.1:0-3281 GCA_964613045.1 uncultured Eubacteriales bacterium | reverse complement strand
GTGGTTATTATTACGATAATGAATCCGGTCTCTATTACCTCAACAGCCGTTACTACAACGCTGAATGGGGCAGATTCATCAATGCGGATGGTGAGCTTTCCGGTGTTGGTGGTGACATTCGTGGCTATAACCTTTTTGCTTACTGTATGAATAATCCTGTTAATTTAAGTGATGAATCAGGTAATTGGCCTAAGTGGTTGTCAGGTGCAATAAACACTGTTAGCGGTGGACTTCAAATGATAGTCGGTGCAACTTTAGGTGCAACCGTGGGTTGGACAGGAATAGGTGCAGTTGCGGCAGGATTCTTAATGGTAAATGGTGCAGCAACGGCAGCACAAGGTGTCGGACAAATTATCAACTCTGTAACAAAATCCAACACAATGCGTGAAGACAATATTGTTCGAACAGGAGTTCAATCAGTCGGTGCTGCAGTAGGTGGAAAAACCGGAGCTGCAATTGCAGGCGGGGTATATGATGCCGCTGTAATGACAGCGAACATGTATGCAGGCATAAAAATAAGTACTCCCAGTGCTTGTTTTGTTGCTGGTACTGTTGTGTTAACAGAACTTGGAAACAAGGCAATTGAAGATATTGAAATCGGTGACTTTGTTTGGGCTGAAAATACCGAAACAGGTGAAAAATCGCTTAAAAAAGTTGTACAGACCTTTGTGCGTGAAAGCAATGAATTGGTTTATGTATATGTGAATGGTGAAGAAATTGTTACTACACCAGAACATCCGTTTTATGTCCCGAATCAAGGCTGGACATCTGCCATTCAACTTCGTGCCGGTGATATTCTTGTTCTACAAAATGGTAAATATGTTGTCATTGAAAAGATACAACATGCAATTTTAGAATCACCGATAAAAGTTTATAATTTTGAGGTTGCGGATTTTCACACTTATTATGTGGGGACTGTTGGTGTTTTAGTTCATAATACTTGCAAAGCTCATACATCAGATCAGCAAGCTGTTATTCAATTAGCAAAAGAATACAAAAATGGAATAAGCAAAAGTGATGCAGATATACTTGTCAGCTGGGCAAAAGAATATGGTTTGAATGCTCATGGACCAATGATTCATCCAAACCGAAGTGGTGTTTGGAGTTTTACAGAGCATATAAAAATATTTAAAGAACATATCCCAGTAAAATAATAGAGGAAAAATTGATGATTGAAGTTAATATAGTTTATGATGATGTTTTTGATGATGCTGATATTATTGCAATTCCTAATGAAATTGCCAATAAAATAGAAGAAATAGGACAAGAATTTTTATTTTGGATACCGACAACAGAAGATAGTGATTATTGGATGCTTATTGATGGAAAAAAGTGTTTAATTGCTGAAACAGCTGGATTTATAAAATGGTTAAATTTAAATTATTGTCAAGATTTGGAAAAAGCATATATTGTGGAAAGAAACACTAATTATTGTCCGAAATATAAAATTATAGAGTTCTAACCAAGCAAACAATCAGAGAAAACAATCAGGGATAGCTCCTGTGATTGACAATTAAAGTACCCCCCCAAGGCTGTGGGAAACTGCCGCCTTGGGTGAAATACCTCCGACGGTATAAGAACATCAAAGACCGTAGGCAGTACAACTACTGAATATTTCCTTAGCGGAAGTACCATTCTTGCCGAAAAAACAGGTAGTACAGTTATCCCCTATTACTACGATGCAAACGGCACAAGAATTGCCTTTAAGTACAACGGCACAATGTACTACTATGTGTATAACTTACAGGGCGATGTAACGCACATAATCGATGCATCAAAGAATATCGTTGGCACATATCAGTATGATGCATGGGGTAAGATTCTTAATATAAACAATCTTACTGCAATCGCTCAGGCTAATCCTTTCCGTTACCGTGGTTATTATTACGATAATGAATCCGGTCTCTATTACCTCAACAGCCGTTACTACAACGCTGAATGGGGCAGATTCATCAATGCGGATGGCTATGTTTCAACAGGGCAAGATATAACCGGTTATAATATGTTTGCTTACTGTGGAAACAATCCGATAAACAATGTTGACCCGAATGGAACATGTTATTACAGTGCCAAAGGACAGTGGTACCACGATAATTGGGAAAATCTTGGTGGATACATAAAACAACCAGATCCAAATACATATAATAAGATAGGTATCAACAATATTGAAAGAACTCATTTTACTGAAAATTTATTAATGCTTGATGCGGGGTATTTATATGGAAAGATTGGAATTTCAAGTACAGTGACAGCTCAAAATAAAGAGGAAAATTATTTATATACATTTGGCGACCTTGGTACAGATGAAGATTCGGTTGGTTTTGGATATAGTCTACATAAGTATTGGGGATTAGAAATAGGCTATAGTTCTAATTTAAATATTTTTGCAAAACGTCAAATTTCACCATATTTTCATGCCCAAATATCAATTGGAGCTGATGGAGTAGGTGCTATTATTGGTTTGGATTTGAATGAAATTGCATATGATTTAGAAGTTCAATGTGGAATTGGAACTGTGGTTGGTATTGCTACAACTTATATGTTTGAAGTGCCAATTGTGTTACCCCAGCCTGCAACATAAGGATAGGTGAACAGAATATGAATAAACGAAAAATATTAATTTTCCTTTTCTCATTTTTGTTTGTAGGTACTGTAGGCCTTTTTGTATCAATCAATTCGTCACATAATATAAAAGACAACGATACCGTAGAAATTGTATGTACAGTTGAAAGTACGAATATTACCATTAATGATGATTATGCGACGGTAAGTATTTTTGTATCTGAATATGATGGATTTCTGTATATTTTATCCAGTGTTTGCAAAAATATCAATCTGGGTGATATTCGGTCAATTCAGCCAGGGGACATTATCATAGGGCAGATTGAAAGTGATATGATAGGACAGTTGAATGAAAAAAAAGGTTTTTGTTCAATTCTTGCTTTAAAAACTGAGCATAAAGAGATATTCTCATTAAGTGATTATAATCAGTTTCTTGCCAATGAGTCATATCCTACAAAAACAGCTGCAATTATCGTTGCCTTAATTTTTCTAATTGCAGATATATACAATATTGTATTGTTGAAAAAAGAAAATCAATCAGGGAAGATCCCTCAGTGAACAGTTCGAAGCAACTGAAAAAAACAAAAAGACAGGGGACGGTTCTATGTCTTCCTGTAAGTAATCCCCTGATTGACGGACAACATCAAATCCAAGGCGGTGGGTAACTGCCGCCTTGGGTAGAAAAATTCCGACGGTATAAGAACTTCCTATACCGTCGG
>CAZTFS010000149.1:0-3314 GCA_964613045.1 uncultured Eubacteriales bacterium | reverse complement strand
GTAGTGACACAGTATTTCTTGTCACATGACCATCCTTTGTTTATAGGTTCTTTTGATATAAAATCTGTCATTTTAGTTTCCTTCCGGATTATAGGCCGAGAGTATTTCACCTATATCTTGTTTGTAAATGTTACTGCCGAGAATATCGCCGTTTGCACCGAAACAGATTGCTCTTATATCCGTCGGGTCTTCCCAATACGGATTCTGCCCGAGTTTACTTAAATCAAAGTATTCACCAAAATATTTAAGAGCATTACCGCTCGGGAAAATCACATTACCTTCACTTGTTTCAATTCCCATTCTGTTGAATTCACTGAGCAGTTCTCTTGTTCTGATATTATATTTATTGTTATTGTCGGGACTGACAAGCCATGCAGGGTGAACTTTTAATTTAACATCTGTTTCTTTGACAGCTTCTGCAAATGTCTTTACATATTCAAGGGGGATTGTTTCCTGATGAAAAGCATCAACGGAAAGCAGAATTTCATTAACACCGCTATCTGTTAAATTTTGAGCAACAAGCTTTATTTTGTCATAATCTTTGGTGAAATAGCCGTTTGTAATAAGCTGTCTTTTCGGAATATTCATTTTCTTTGCGGCTTTATGTATTTCGCAAACTGTTTCAGGATAAAGCAAAGGCTCCCCGCCGAATGTCATAACAGACTGTATGTTATATTTTTCAGCTATTTTACGCACTGCATCTGATGACAAGTCTTTATCAATATTATCGTTGCTTTTATGTTCACCCTGAGAACAATGCTTACATCTGCCTGTGCAAGCCATTGTTACAACGAACTCAATTCGATTAAGATTTTTCAAGTATTTGTTCATCGATATTTCCTTTCAACCAACTGACAGACTGTTTCAATCCGTCGATAGTTTTTGTTTCTAAAACCACACGGCAGTTTTGCTCTTTTGCAAGGTTAAGATATTTTTTAATATCCATTTCACCTGTACCGAGTGCAAGGTGATTTTTTCTGCCCTCGGCATCGTGCAGATGTATATGCTGCAGACGGTCTTTATGGCTCATAATAAATTCTTCATCTTTTCCGCCTATACCGTGATTATGTCCGACATCAAAAGTCAAAGCAAAGACATTACTTTCTAAAAGCAGTTCAATCGCTTCTTTTTGGAACTCCTCATAGCCGTCACAGTTTTCAATGCAGATTTTAATATCATTTTCCCTGATATCATTTTCGCACATATTCCTGAAATCAATAATGCTTTTGAAATACTGCTCTTTGTATTCCGAGAAAAGAAAAACTTTTCTGTCAGGCAAGGTAAAATATACACCTTTTGCCATATGCATATTCAAAATTT
This sequence comes from uncultured Eubacteriales bacterium, assembly GCA_964613045.1. Taxonomy (GTDB): domain Bacteria; phylum Bacillota; class Clostridia; order Oscillospirales; family Acutalibacteraceae; genus UBA1081. Next base: position 1,994 of record CAZTFS010000149.1, on the reverse strand, counting down.
TAACATCAAGTCGCTTTGCAATTTTTATGGTATCTGCAACGGTTTTTATGTATGCATCTGCAACATACGAATTGAAATCACAGACATTCAGATTTTCATCAAGGTGAATTGTGTAGTAAATACCGTATTTGTCAGCAAGGCTTTTGAAATATTCCACATCAATTTTTGGGAGCTGATATTGTGGCAGATTCATATTAAGTTCAATAAACTCAAGTCCTAATTCTGCACATAGCTTTGCACATTCTTCAAGAGTACTTGTTGCAATTAATGTGGGAATACCGTAGTTTTTCAGATTCATATTATCACCCGTACTTTTTCATAAAATCCTCAACCTGTCGCTTCGTTTTAAGAACAACGGTTTTATCTTTATACTTTTCTGCAATTTCTGCATAGGTCTGTCGTCTTTCTTTGTTCCTGCAACCGAATAATGTGAACTTTACAAACCACCAATTCAGGTCATTTTTATAGCCGTCAAGCCTGCGTGATTTTGTTCTTTTAACTGCACGGTAAAAGCAAGTCAGTCGGGGAAGCAAAAGCAGAATTATCATATCAGCTTTTTTAAGTCGTTCATCATAAAGCAGATATTTGTAGTAGCCGTCGATTATCCAATTGTCTTTTTTTAAAAATTCTGAGACTTGCGGCAATACAATTGAATCATCAATGGGTTTCCATTCCTTGTCCCATTTTACATCATCAAGATGAAGAACGGGGATATTTTTCTTTTCTGCAATGTAATCAGAAAAATATGTTTTGCCGCTTCCGGCATATCCTAAAACAGCAATTCGCATTTTCTTTCACCCTTAAATCTTTTTCATCAGCTTAAAATATTCGCCGTGTTCATCTGCACCGTCAAACAGCACTTCGGTAAAACCATATTTTTTGTACAAATGCAGAGCATTGGCATTGTCTTTATCAACACCGATAGTCATTTCAGAAAAGCCCATTTCTTTGGCTTTTTCTATAAGAAAAGCAAGAATTTCACTGCCGATGCCACGGTTGCGGTATTCTTTTTTTACAATCATTCTCGAAACATAAACACGTTTGTGAGGGATTGTATAATCAGGGTCACCTGTATCAATAACCAAAGCACCTTCGCCGATAAATTCTCCGTTTATTTTATAAATATAAACAAGTCTGTTTCCGTTTTTTATTTCTTCAAACCATTTGTCTGCAAGCGGTTGCTTTGATATGTCCCGGATATTTGAGCATTTTTCATATTCGTTGATTTTTAATTTTTCAATCTTAAAATTTATTTTTTCGGCACTACGCATTTATCATCACCCGGAGTAAGAAAATATTAAAAATTTATTGACATGATAGTATAATTTATATATAATTTAATTAGAATAATACTACAAGGAGTTGTTTTTATGAATATCCGCCCGTCAGCAGCTATCAGACAGAATTATAATGAAATATCAGAACTTTGCAAAAAAACAGGGGAGCCTGTTTATCTTACAAAAAACGGCGAGGGTGACCTGGTCGTTATGGATATTGATGCCTTTGAAAGGCGTGAAAAAATGCTGAAGCTTCGTGAAGAATTGCTTCAGGTAGAGGCAGACAGAATGGCAGGAATAAAAGATCTTACACTTGATGAACTTTCTGTTTATCTTGATGATGTGATTGGAGAATAACATGAAATATATTGTTGTTATCTCTGAAAAAGCAAAAAAACAGATTGCCGAGCATGTTTCATTTGTAGCAAATATCAATAAAGACAGTGCAAGAAAAATGAAACGCAGAATCATTGAATCTCTAAAAACACTTTCCGATATGCCTCGCAGATGCCCTTATCTTAACGGCGAACTTATTGAAAAAAATTATTTTCGGAAAATGTCTTTAGAAGGCAGATATTTAGCCATTTATCATATTATCGGCAATACTGTTTATATAGACTATGTGCTTGACTGCCGTCAGGATTACGGTTGGTTGCTGAAATAAAATTTAATGCTTTTACCGTGAGTCTCAGATTCACGGTTATTTTTTTGAAACAA
>CAZTFS010000148.1:0-3336 GCA_964613045.1 uncultured Eubacteriales bacterium | reverse complement strand
CTCGATCCCAGATATAGAAAGGTTCGTGATTACCTTGCGGAAATCTATGCAGATGCGGTCAGAAGTTGGAAGCTTGACGGCTTAAAGCTTGATTTTATAGATTCATTTGTATTAAAAGGAAGATCTCTTGAATATGATCCCCGACGTGATCATCAGTCACTTGAAAATGCGATACACGCATTGCTTTCTGAGGTAAAAGAGACACTCACGGCAATTAATCCCGATATTCTTATTGAATTCCGTCAGTCTTATGTAGGGCCGTCGATCAGAAAATACGGAAACATGCTCCGTGTAGGTGACTGTCCCTGTGATATACTGAAAAACAGAGTCAACGTGGTAAAGCTTCGCCTGACATCAGGTAAAACGGCAGTGCATTCCGATATGATAATGTGGAATGTGAACGATACACCCGAAAATGCGGCATTGCAGTTTGTAAGCATACTTTACAGCGTTCCGCAGATATCCATGCGTATTGATAAACTGCCCGAAAGTCACTGCAAAATGCTGAAATATTATATTTCCTTCTGGAAAGAGTGGAGAGAAGTTCTCCTTGACGGTAAACTGACAGCAAAAAATCCCGAGAGTGAATACAGCATAGTTTCATCTGTTCTCGGTGAAAAAGCTGTTATTACGTCTTATACCGATACAGTAATTCCCGTAACAACAAAAGAGATCGTTGCTGTCAACGGCACTGCGGGGGACAGCCTGATACTCAAAGGTGCAAAAGGTAAACAGTACACAATTGTAAACTGTATGGGAGATGAGCTCTTAAAGGGAACTGTTAAGGCAGACCTTGAAGAGATCAGTGTTCCTGCGGCAGGTATGGTATTTGTTCGCTGAGCTTTGATGCGTGTGAATATTTTCCGATATATAAATAAAAACGGCTTGTACAGATCTTTTTCTGCACAAGCCTTATTCTTTATGCTTATTTGTAAGGTCTTTCGTTCGCAAAAACTCTGAATAACGGCAGACAGGAATTAAAGAACTTCTTGTATGCCTTACAATAGTCTTCGCTTAACTGTGTCCGTTTGCAGCCGCCTGCACGGCATATTCCGTAGACATTGCATGTTTTGCACCGTTCGGGGATTTTCAGACTTTCTCTGATAAAATTCTTCGCCGTCTCACAATTTGCCATTGTCATAAGATCGTCAGTTCTGATGTTTCCTAAAAGATATTCATCCGTACAATAGAAGTCGCAAGGATAAATGTTGCCGTTTGCTTCAGATACAAACTGATGGGTACAGTGTCCCATGATACCGCACTGCTCTGTGGGTTGCCTTAAATACGACCTTACCCAATTATCGAACTGTCTTATACTTATGTAATTGTGCCGTACATAATCTTTAACGTAAAGATTGAAAACTTTTATAAGAAAATCAGCATACTGATCGGCAGTCATGTACAGATCGCTTTGCTCGTCAGAGCCAAAGGGTCTCAGACAAGGAATAAACTGAAGATATCTGTAGCCTTTTGAACGGAAAAACTTGTAAATTTTTTCGCCGTTGTCTGCACAATAGCCTGTCAGAACGGTCAGAATGTTGAAATCCGCATTGTGTTTTCTGAGTATCTCAGCGGCAGAGGTGATCTTGTAATAAGAATTTTCACCGCTTGGTTTTTTTCTGAATTTGTTGTCCTCGTAATTACCGTCAAGGCTCAGCCCCACAAGAAAATTGTTTTCAGCGAAAAATGAAGCCCATTCGGAGTTTATGGTGGTTCCGTTTGTTTGTATGCTGTAGAAGATCTTGCTTTTTTTTGCATTCAATTCATTTACCGTATCAACAAAATAACGGAAAAAATCAAGTCCTGCAAGTGTCGGTTCGCCGCCCTGAAAGGCAAATGCAGCAGGCTCACCCGAAGCAAATTCAAGGGCTTTCAAAATAAGCAGTTTAGCCGTTTCCTTATCCATTTTGCCGAAGCCCAAATGCTCACGGTGCTCAGAAACGTCTTTGTAGAAGCAGTATTCACATGAAAGATTGCACAGCGATGATGCAGGCTTTATCATTAAAGATAATGGGGGCATGGTTATCCTCCTTTTTTAATAATTGACCGTCTGGATTGCTCCGGACGGTCATAAATCTTATTAATCTTCTGCAATTATTCCACGACGGTTATCCTTGAAATTCTTCTGGATCTCGTCGAGTTTTGCGTGGAATTCGTCAGCGATTTCGGGGTAAACAGTTGAACGGTTATAGTTTTCACCTACATCATCGGTGAGAATATGTAACCAGTTGTTACGGTACTTGTCAAAGAATGCAGAGTTGTCATTCTGAATTCTGTCGAAATACTTGAATGTGATATATTCATTGTCTTTAAGAACGTCGTAATCATAATCGGGGTATTGCTCTTTGACTTCCTCGGTGGAAACGGTATACTGAATAGCCTTGATATCCTCACGCTTCATGTGAAGTATGGGGGATTCCTCCGTATGAATAACCGTATCGTTCTTGAGAAGAGATGTCATTGAAACACCGTCGATAACACGGTCTGTGGGAAGGTAACTTGTCTCTCCGCCGTTGCCCGTAATACCGCAAAGGTCGATAAGAGTGGGGAACAGGTCAACGAGGGTTGCAGACTGACTTCTTGTTGTGCCGATCTCACCCAATGCACCGTCAGCATTATCCCAACGGATCATGAAAGGTACTTTCTGACCGCCTTCATATGCTAAGTATTTGCCGCCTCTGAGGTTATCTGTTGAACCTTCAAGAGCAGGTCCGTTATCACTTGTAAATACAATAATTGTATCTTCAAGAACTCCAAGCTCTTCCATAGTGCTGAACAGCTCACCCAGGTAATAGTCAAATTCAGTGATACAGTCAACATATGTACCCATGCCCGAAACGCCGTCAAATTCATCACCTGCATAGATCGGAGCATGAGGCCAGGGTGAAGTGTAGAATGCCATGAACGGCTCGTCAGCTTCAGCTTTTTCTGTTATCCATGCGGAAAGCTCTTCATATATCCATTCTGTTGCCTGAGACTGATCCTTCAGTTCATCTGTGCCGTGAACTATTTCGTATTCGCCGTTTTCCTCACGGACATGATAGAAAGGAGTCATATCATTTACATGATGGCTTCCGTAGAAATAATCAAAGCCCTGATTTGTGGGAAGATATTCGCCGTAGTCACCTAAATGCCATTTACCGAATATACCTGTTGAATAACCTGCGGACCGGAAGACTTCGGCAATAGTAATTTCGTCGCCCAGCATACCGTCAGCGTTTGCACCCATTTCAATTGAATTGAAGATTCTTGTTGATGCAAAGGGAGAAATAGTATCAACAGTGGGATAAATAACGTTATCTGCATAGCCTCTGTAGGGGTATCTGCCCGTAAGAG
>CAZTFS010000147.1:1788-3386 GCA_964613045.1 uncultured Eubacteriales bacterium | reverse complement strand
CTTGCGGCAAATCGGACAGCCAATGGCTGCCCCTACGATGCAACTGTGAATCACTAAAAAAATAGCTCCTTTCGGAACTTGACATCGGGCATTAATATATATATAATTGTATATATTTAATTGAAGTTTATTTCTCAAGGTGATATTATAATGAAGAATATTCTTATCCTTTTCGGCGGAAGATCCAGCGAATACGAAGTTTCTCTTCAATCCGCTTATTCTGTGATCAGAAACATCCCCAAAGATAAATACACCGTCACTCCCGTAGGTATAACAAAAGACGGCAGATGGTTTCTTTACGAGGGTGATGTGGAAAATATCCCCGAAAATAAGTGGCTCAACGAAAATTGCACAAAGACAGCTGTTTCCGCCGACTACGGCGACAGCAGTATAATAGTTTACAGAGATAACGGTAACGAAAAAATCAAGGTCGATGCCTGTTTCCCCGTGCTTCACGGCAAAAACGGCGAGGACGGTACGGTTCAGGGACTTCTCGAGCTGGCAGGTATACCTTATGTGGGTTGCAATACCCTTGCAAGTGCAATGTGCATGGACAAGGGTGTTACAAACATGACCGCCGACTATGCCGAAATCCCTCAGGCAAAATGGCTGAGCGTTTCAATTGCCGATTATTACGACGATAAGGACGCTTTTGTTGATGCATGTGTGAAAAAATTAGGTCTTCCCGTGTTCATCAAGCCTGCGAATGCCGGTTCATCTGTGGGCATCTCCAAGGCAAAGACCCGTGAGGATATCTATTCCGCTATGGACATCGCTTTCAATGAAGATTCCAAGGTCGTTGCAGAAGAAAACATAGACGGTCGAGAGGTTGAGTGTGCCGTTCTGGGCAATTCAAAGCCTCAGGCATCCGTTATCGGAGAAATTAAGCCCGAAAGCGAATTTTACGACTACGAAGCAAAGTACATAAGCGGAACTTCAAAATTATGTATTCCTGCCCAAATTTCTGAAGAAAAAAGCGACGAGATACGCACTCTGGCAGTCAAAGCTTACAAAGCCATGGGCTGTACGGGACTGTCAAGAGTGGATTTCTTCATCAGAAACTCCGACGGCAAAGTCCTTTTCAACGAAATAAACACACTCCCCGGCTTTACGTCCATAAGCATGTACTCAAAGCTCTTTGATGCAAGCGGTATTCCCTACGGCGAGCTTATCGACAGACTTATTAATTTAGCATTGGAAATAAAAAGATGAAAAAAGATGTTTTAATAACAATTAAGGATTCACACACCTTTGACGGCAGTACGGAATCCTATGAAATGACAACCCGAGGCACCTTTGACGGTGACGAAAACGACTATATTATCGAATACGACGAGCAGTACGACGCTCTGAAAGGCTGTCATACCGTAATGACCGTAAATGAACGACGATGCGTATCGATAGTAAGAACGGGCGATTTCCCCTCAGAGCTTATAATCGAACGCGGCAAACGTCACAACTGCCAGTACAACACGCCCTACGGCTCAATGCTTATCGGCATATCTGCACAGAAGGTCAGATCGGACATAACCGACGGCATCGGCACTCTGGAATTGAAATATACTATTGATTTCTACGGCGGAGTTGCAAACGAGACG
>CAZTFS010000147.1:0-1688 GCA_964613045.1 uncultured Eubacteriales bacterium | reverse complement strand
AAATCCCTTGCAAAGGCAATCGAAAAAGGTGAATTGCCCGAGGGTGAAATTCCCGATTTCAAGGTCGAAGTTCCTGCGGACCGTTCCCACGGCGACTACTCCACCAATGCCGCTATGGTCTCAGCCCGTGTTTTCAGAACCGCTCCCATGAAAATTGCAGCAGCTCTTTGCTCAAATGCTGACCTTGAGGGTACTTATTTCAACAAAATCGAAGCCGCAGGTGCAGGCTTCATCAACTTCACACTCGACGCATCATATTATGCCGACATTCTCTTTGATGTTGAAGAAAAAGGTGAAATGTACGGTCATTCCGACATCGGTAAGGGCAAAAGTGCTCTCGTTGAGTTCGTTTCCGCAAACCCCACAGGCCCCATGCATATCGGAAACGCACGTGGCGGTGCAATGGGTGACTGCCTTGCTGAGATTCTTTCATGGGCAGGCTATCATTCAGAAAGAGAATTTTATGTAAATGACGGCGGCAATCAGATCGAAAAATTCGGTCTGTCGCTGGATATCCGTTATCAGCAGCACTTCGGGGCTGACATTGAAATGCCCGAGGACTCCTACCACGGTCAGGACATTATCGACCATGTTGTGAATTTCGCTGAGATCCACGGCGATAAATACATGAACACCACCGAGGAAGATCGCAGAAATGCTCTTGTTGAGTACGCTCTCCCCCTTAATATTCAGGGACTTGAACGTGATCTTCTCAAATATCAGATCAAATATGACACATGGTTCAGAGAAAGCACTCTTCACAACAGCGGTGAGGCAAAAAAAGTGGTTGACATGCTGACTGAGAACGGCTACACCTACGAGCAGGACGGTGCTGTCTGGTTCAAGGCAGAGCAGTTCGGATGTGACAAGGATTTCGTTCTCCGCCGTTCCAACGGTTTTTACACATATATCGTTCCCGATATTGCATACCATTATAATAAGCTCGTCACAAGAGGCTTTGACAGAGCTATTGACATTCTCGGTGCTGACCATCACGGCTATGTGCCCAGACTTAAAGCCGCAATTCAGGCACTGGGCGTTGATCCCTCAAGAATAGAAGTCATTCTCATGCAGATGGTTCGCCTTGTAAGAAACGGCGAAGTTGTAAAGCTCTCCAAGCGTTCGGGCAAGGCTATCACGCTGGTTACTCTTCTTGACGAAGTACCCATTGATGCGGCAAGATTCTTCTTTAACATGCGTGAAGCAAATACCCATTGCGATTTTGACCTTGACCTTGCAATTGAAGAATCCTCAAGCAACCCTGTATACTATTGCCAGTACGCCCATGCACGTATATGCTCTATCTTCAGAAAAATGGAGGAAAAGGGCGTAAAATTCACCGGCTGCACAAAAGAACAGGCTATGCTTCTGACTGCTCCCGAAGAAACTGAGCTTATAAGACACATTTCTGATCTTACAGCTGAGATCGAGAACGCAGCAAGAATTCTGGAGCCTTCAAAGATAACAAAGTATGTGCTTGACCTTGCAACACTTTTCCATAAGTTCTACAACGCTTGCCGTTGTGACATCGAAGATAAAGATCTTCAGACAGCACGATTATTCCTTTGCAAATGTGTCAAAGATGTTATGTATAACGTGCTGACAATGATGAAGCTGTCCGCACCGGAAAGCATGTAAACAATAATTTGTCGAACCAATTAACAATGTACAATGTACAATTTACAATC
>CAZTFS010000146.1:0-3395 GCA_964613045.1 uncultured Eubacteriales bacterium | reverse complement strand
CTGCCTTCTGACCTGCAAGTCTTGTACAATGGATTCTTGACTGCTGACCTGCACCAACGCCGATAGCCTGTCCCTGATATGCATAGCATACTGAGTTGGACTGTGTATATTTAAGAGTAATAAGAGAAATGATAAGGTCTCTCTTTGCATCTTCGGGGATATCCTTGTTTTCTGTAACAACCTTTGTAAGAAGCTCATTGTCAATCTTGAAGTTATTTCTTCCCTGCTCAAAAGTAATGCCGTAGACCTGCTTAACTTCCTGCTCCATAGGAACATAGTCAGCATCAATTTTAACTATGTTGTAGTTTCCCTTTCTCTTTGACTTGAGGATTTCAAGTGCTTCGGGTTCATAACCGGGAGCAATAACACCGTCTGAAACTTCTCTCTTGATAAGAAGAGCTGTTGTAACGTCACAAACATCTGAAAGAGCGATCCAGTCACCGAATGATGACATTCTGTCTGTTCCTCTTGCTCTTGCATAAGCACAAGCGAGGGGGGACTCGTCAAGACCTTCAATATCGTCAACAAAGCAAGCCTTTTTGAGGTTATCTGAAAGAGGTATGCCGACAGCAGCCGAAGTGGGGCTTACATGCTTAAAAGATGTTGCACAGGGCATACCTGTTGCTGTTTTCAGCTCCTTTACAAGCTGCCATGAATTAAAAGCATCCAGAAAATTGATATATCCGGGTCTGCCGCAAAGGATTTCTATGGGAAGCTCGCTGCCGTCTGTCATGTAGATCTTTGCCGGCTTCTGATTGGGGTTACAACCGTATTTAAGTTCAAATTCTTTCATAATACCCTCCGAAATTACTTATTTTTATTAACGATTCTCGTTTCGCTTTCGCCTGATTCAATATCAATGTATCTTACGAAAAGTGAAACTTTGTTATCCTCGTTAAGATTTGTCCAGATAAGGTCTGTAAGCTCGTCAATGCTTACATCGGGAAGTTCAAGTGTCTTGGGCTCACCTTCGTATGAGGGAAGCGGATTGCCGTCACCATTGTAAGTATGTATAAACTTTGCCTTGCCGGGAATGGGATTAGAATAAGCATATGTAAATCTTTCACATGATGAATCGTCACCCTCTGCACTCTTAAGAATTGACATTGCATAGTTCATGCCTTCAGATTCAAGACGGATGATACCTGAAATTCTGGGTGTAAAGTTGGGCTTATCATCCTCAAACTCTCTTGTGCGAAGAGCCTGCTCGAAAGTCATCTGTTTATCCATAAGGTCATAAATTGTGTCTGTCTGGTCACCGTTTGTAACGATTGTCTTGTTGCCGAGAACTCTTACCGGATAGTAGATAATAAGATGGGGGTCTGTCATCTTTGATTCATCGAATGCCTTTGTACGCATTGCATCGCCTTCTGCAACGAAAACACGGTTACGGCTGTTTTCGCTTCTGCCCATGATGAAATAAGCAGTTACAGCCTTTTTTCCGTCGGCACTTTTGCCGATTATGATACCTCTGCCGTGGTAAGCAAGGGAATTGAGTTCATTTGCAATAGTAGAAACTTTCATACTTACTCTCCTTTTATATATACAACATTGTCTTTAACTTCTAATCTGTCTTCACAGAAGAGTTTTACGGCTTCGGGAAGAATTTTCCATTCTGCCTCTTCCATAATTCTCTTCTGAAGTGTCTCGGGAGTGTCACCCTGTTTCACTTCAACTGCTTTCTGCATAATAATGGGACCTGCATCACATTCGGGAGTTACGAAATGCACAGTTGCACCCGAAACTTTAACACCCTTTGCAAGTGCCGCTTCGTGAACATGAAGTCCGTAATATCCTTTACCGCAAAATGAAGGAATGAGTGCGGGATGAATATTGATTATGGCATTGGGATAAGCCTCATAAACCTGCTCGTCAATGATTGTCAGAAAGCCTGCAAGCACGACAAGGTCAATATTTGCATTTTTAAGAGTGACAACAAGTGCTTTTGAATAATCTGCAATACTTTCATAATCCTTACGACAAAGAACAGTTGATGTAATGTTATTGTTTGCGGCTCTTTCAATGGCATAGACACCGGGTTTCGACGCCACAACAAGAGTTATTTTACTCTCACCAAACATACCCTGTTTCCCGCAGTCGATAAGGCTCTGAAGATTTGTACCGCCGCCCGATACGAGAACGGCAATGTTTTTCTTACTCAATGATAACACCCTCTTCAGACTTGACAACTTCACCGATGATATATGCATCTTCACCGTTTGCCTTGAGCACTTCAAGTGTCTTGTCTGCATCTTCTTTAGCTACGATAACGCTCATGCCCACACCCATGTTATATGTGTTGAACATGTCTCTTTCGGGAATATTACCTTCCTTTGCGATAAGGTCGAAAATGGGAAGGATTCTGATGTCTGCCTTTTTGATTTTTGCACCGAGTCCTGCGGGGATCGTTCTGGGAATATTCTCATAGAAACCGCCGCCTGTGATATGTGAAACACCCTTGACTTTAACTTCTTCAAAGAGAGCAAGCATGGGCTTTACATAAATCTTTGTGGGAGTGAGAAGTGTTTCTCCGACTGACTTGCCGCCGAGTTCTTCACGGGGAGATTTAATGTCTGCATTTTCAACATCAAAAACTTTTCTTACAAGTGAGAAACCGTTTGAATGAACACCGCTTGACGGAAGAGCGATGATAACGTCACCTTCTGTGATTGACTTTGTATCAACGATCTTATCCTTATCAACAACACCTACAGAGAAGCCGGCAAGGTCATATTCATCGATGGGATAGAAACCGGGCATTTCTGCAGTTTCACCGCCGATAAGCGATGCACCGGACTGAACACAACCCTCTGCAACACCTGCAACGATGTCAGCGATTCTTTCGGGCACGTTCTTGCCGCATGCGATATAATCAAGGAAAAGAAGGGGCTTTGCTCCGCAACAAATGATATCGTTTACGCACATTGCAACGCAATCAATACCTACAGTATCATGTTTATCCATGATAAAAGCAAGCTTGAGTTTTGTTCCGACACCGTCAGTACCGCCAACAAGAACAGGCTTTGTGATACCTGTAAGGTCAAGACTGAACAGACCGCCAAAACCTCCGATATCGGAAACTTCATTTCCTGTCATTGTTCTTGCGATGTGCTGTTTCATAAGTTCAACTGCTTTGTAACCGGCTGTAATATCAACGCCTGCCTCTTTGTAGCTTTCGCTGAAACTCTTCATTATTTGTTCCTCCTGTATAAATGAGATTGATTATTTTACTATTTTTATATGCGAAAATCGGGGCGAAGAAAGAAATCCCCGTCCCAATTTGCTTTTATTTACTTGTTATATTTTTCTTCAATTGCCTTATTCTTTTCAAGAACCTTTGCACTGCCCTGTTTTCTTGCATCAGAGAGTTTTGCTTCAAGCTCCTTGTCTTCTAT
>CAZTFS010000145.1:0-3474 GCA_964613045.1 uncultured Eubacteriales bacterium | reverse complement strand
CAAAAAATTTCAGGGTTCCTTTTTATCTCGTCGTTGTTTAATTTTCAAGGTTCAAGGCTCTTGAGTTCGTTTCATTCTTGCGTTTCTCTCTCGAGCGCTTGCTTATAATACCACAGGGTTTTTCAAAAGTCAACACTTTTTTTTGATTTTTTTGGCGTTTCTTCAAACGCCGCCGTGTGTTTTCTTATCCCTTATCACGCAGAAATGGCTATTCTGCGTGGTTTTAGTGGTTTCGAAGCAACATAATTATCATAACAATTATATTAAATCAGATATGGATTTATGCGTTTTTTATTTTTTCAACACCTGTTTTGTCACATTTTTCATAAAATGCGTTCAGATCGATATCACCTGTTTTAAGTTCAGGTAAAATATCTTTAAGCGGTATCAGAACAAAGGCTCTCTCACTCATTCTCGGATGAGGAACTGCCAGCTCCTTCGTATCTGTTTTCAGATCATTATATAATAATATATCAATATCAATTATTCTCGGAGCATATCTGAAAGTACGTTCTCTGCCCAGTGCCGCTTCTATACCGAGACAAGCACCGAGCATACCGTTGGGCGACAATGATGTTTCGACCTTCACGCATACATTATAGAAATTATCCTGCTCGGTGTACCCCCAGGGAGCAGTTTCATATACTGAAGATATTCCGATAACTTGTGTTTCGGGCAAATGATTCACAGCATCAATCGCATCATTGATATTCTTCATTTTATCACCGATATTAGTTCCTATGCCGAGATAAACAGTATTCATCACGCTCTGCTCCTTGCAATCTCCACTGCCACAAAATCAAAATCTGCCTTCATCGGAGCTTCAGGCTTTTTAAGAGTTACCGTAACCGAAGCAACGGCTTGAAAATCGGACAATATACCGTCAGCAACGACCTGTGCCGCTTTTTCTATAAGATCATACTTTTCAGCGGTAAATATTCTTCTGACACATTTTATTATCTGTGCATAACTGACCGTATCATCAACCGAATCACTATGACACGGCTCGGACAGATCTGCATCACAAATTATATCAAAAATAAAATTTTGCCCTTCGATCTTCTCTTCGGGGTTCACTCCATGATATGCATATATTTTGAGTCCCTTTATAATTATTTTATCCATATATAGTGTTTTCTCCTATACTATTATATATAGCAACTGACTGACAGGCTTCTTTCACATCATGGACACGGATTATGTCCGTGCCTTTCATGAGAGCTATCATATCGGCAGCTACCGTTCCGATAATACGCTCGTCGGGATTTTCAACACCTGTTATTGCACCTATAAATCTCTTTCTTGAAAGAGCCGTCAGAAATGCAACATCACTGCGAACGAGCTTCTCAAGTTTTTTGAGTATCTCAACATTGTCTTCAGTGGTTTTTGCAAATCCGAATCCGGGATCAAGACACAGATATTCTTTACCGATACCGAATTTTTCACTTTCATCGATCATCATATCAAAAAAATCATTTACTGCATTTACCGCTCCGTCCGGATACTCAAGCACACTTCCCGCAGGAGCATTGCCTGTGTGGGTGATTATCCAACCCGCATGATATTTTTTTACGACAGCCGCCATTTCCTTATTAAAGCAACCGCTTACATCATTAATAATATGAGCCCCGTTACAAAGTGCAAATTCAGCCGTTTCCCGGTTAACGGTATCGACCGAAATAACAATATCCTCTGTCAAAGACAATTCTTTAAGCACCTGTTCGAGCCTTCCGATCTCCTCTGCAGCCGTTATCGGTTCACTTCCGGGTCTGGTGGACATTGCACCGACATCAATTATATCAGCACCCTGTATTATCATTTCTTTTGCATGTTCTGTTGCGGAAACCGAATCAAAGAATTTTCCGCCGTCAGAAAAAGAATCGGGAGTAACATTAAGTATTCCCATTATGAGTCCTTTTCTTTTCAAATCGAAACAGCCGTTTCTGTACAAAAATCTTTTCATAATCAATCAACCGTGATCCTGTCAATATTTTTCTCAAGTGTCTTTTCACCAATGCCGCTGACATTGGTTAATTCCTCAACAGTATTAAAATAACCGTTTTCATTACGATAATCGATTATTGCCTGTGCTTTGGATTCACCGATTCCGTTAAGCTCCATAAGCTCTTCTTTTGAAGCGGTATTAATATTGATTCGAGATGACTTTGTTTCAGCTACTGCATTTGCAGTTGTTGAGACAGCAGTTGTTGAAGCAGCAGTTGTTGACACGGCAGTTACTGTTGATGATGCCGAAGTATTCGTCTGTCCTGTTGCCGACTGAGTCGATATCTCAACATGAAGCACTGTTGTTGTCTCCACGTTGACAAATTCATACTCGGATGCGTATTCTATCACAAGTCCGGCGGAAGAAGCTCCGTTCGTAACACCGTTCCGGAAGTAGAACTGTGCTCCGAGTTGAAGTTCATCATATTTCTTGTAATTCATTATACCTAAAACAAGATTTGCAATACCTACAATTATAACAACAACAAACAGTGCACAACTGACAGTATTACGGTTGAGTTTTTTAGTTCCGGGCTTTTCTTCGGATGTATTTTCCTCCGGAACATCTCTATTTTCAAAAACCTCGTATTCGTCAGACATAAATTTACCTCTAAACTATATTTTAAATAATTATACAATATTAAAAGACATATTTCAACTTTTTTTGCACTTGACTTTTTATTTCAATAGGATAAAATATATATGTATCGCATATTTATTACAGGGTGATAAACTTGAGTTTTAAAGAAATATCAATAAACGATCTGAAAGTAAATCCCGTAACGATGTTTTCTGAGGGTTGGGCTCTGCTTACCGCTGGCACAAAGGACAATTTTAACGCAATGACCGTTTCATGGGGTGCGATCGGTGAAATATGGGGCAAGCCTTCAATGTTTGTTTTCGTAAGGCCTCAGAGATACACTCACGAGTTCTGCGAGAACAGCAACTTGTTCACAGTAAGCTGTTTTGAAGGCAAACACAAAAAAGAGCTTTCATTTTTCGGCTCAAAAAGCGGAAGATATCACGATAAATTCAGCGAAACAGGGCTGTCGGTCAATTCCGACGGCGATCATGTGTATTGTGCAGAAGCAGAATTTGTATTCCTCTGCAGAAAGACCGCAAAAACAGTTCTTCAGCCGGAAAACTTCTTTGATGATACAATAAACGGCTGTTATGCAGCTAAAGATTATCATGACATTTACGTAGGTGAGATCGTAAAGCTCCTCGTAAAAGAATAATCAAAAAAAAGCAACTGTCACAACCTCATTTTTGCTTGCAAAAAAGTTTTTCAAAAAAAAATTAAAAAAAATTAAAAAAAGGGCTTGACATTTCAGAATTGTGTGATATAATGATGCATGTCGTCAGGAGATAACACTTCTGAAAAGTTAATATCCGGTGTCTTTGGCGCAGAGGTCCCACCTGTTCCCATCCCGAACACAGTAGTTAAGCTCTGCAGTGCCGAAAATACTT
>CAZTFS010000144.1:0-3551 GCA_964613045.1 uncultured Eubacteriales bacterium | reverse complement strand
TAAAGTGTGATGATCAGTTTTATGTCATATCTAAAGATGCATACAAAAGAATACAAAAACGGATCGGTAACGTTACTCCTGTTTTTCAAACTGACCTGCCTGTTTACATTGACGGAATTAACATATAAACTCCCCGACAGTCATTAATATTTTAAAAATAACCATAGTGGCTGTTTGCTTCTGACAATACGCTTTGTCTGAGGTTTTCCATTATTTCTGCCTCGTCATATTCATAGTAATCTTCAGGGAGATAATCTTTTATATCGTCATTCTTTTCAAGCGTCCGATATTTTATTAATTTGTATTCCATATCACCCTTAATATCAAACACAATTTCAACAGGGTCTGCACCTGCTGCATGGCTGACTACAGAATCAGCTTCAAGGTTAAATTCCTCATACAAGGTGAAAGCGTAAACAGTCAAAGTTTGTTTTTCATCATCTTTTATGATGTGCATAATTTCGTGAGCTTCGAAGCTTTTGGCATTAGAAAAATTTTCGGGTGTGTTTTCATCAATTACATATTTGCCTTTATTTTCTTTTAAAATAGCTTCACTTACTGCATTTTCTAAAGCATTAAGTTTGTTTGAAAACTCACTTGGAGTTATGCCTTGTTCACCCCAATACCCAATATCCTCATTACCGTTTTTAAGTGAAATATTACCATTTTCGATTTCAATATCAAGAAAAATATCCTCTGTTTTTACGTTTACGCCATTCTCGTAAATACTGTTTGCACATTTAATTTTCAACTTTCCGTCAGATGACTTATAAAATTCAGTGCCATATGTATAAGGCATATTAAAGGTGTTTATATATTCGGCTTCATCCCTGCCAACCTCTGTTGCTGTAAAAACAATAGTGGAAAGCCCTGATGTTGGTCCGCAAGTGAGAACACAATGCTCATCTTCGCCATCACCGTCAATATCAAATGTTGCAGTATCTATAATTGGGCTGTATTCCGAATCAGCTTCAAAAATCGAATAATCTTCCCAAAACAATTCTTTTATTTTTGATCGATATGCGTCATCTATCACATAGTAATAGCTTGATAAGGGATTAATAACCGGTTGAACCGTAATGTCTTTTTGATCTACATTATATGTAGTTAAAATTGCACGCATTTCCGGTATAGTTGCACCAACATCATACGCAAAGCTGTTATCGGATATTGCTTCCATAGAGGTGTTTACCAGATAACAACTATAATTGCTTGCTGACATCTGCCAAATATAAACAGTTAGACCGCCATCAGTTGAAACATTAAAGAACTGCGGATATTTAACTTTTAACTCATCTATTGTAGTGCTGACAATAACATTTGAGGGACCATCAGCACCGCCGATATTAGAGATACTACTTTGTTTTACAAACGTTATTCTGCCATCATAATACATCATTTCCAAACCGTCAGAATCTTTTAAATATATCTCAAATTCAGCACCACTAAGGTCACGGTAAACACATTCAAAAATTACAGTGCATTTATGCAATTGAGTTTTGTTGTTATAAACCTTTAGTGTTAATTCGGATTTTTGGGGGATTTTCTCAATTTCATCGCTCGGTGTCCAATATACATTTTTTCCTTTTTCAAATCGCATTGTTGTGTCACGAGGTTGACCTTCAGCTTCAAGATTCCACATTTCACCGTCTGTGCAAGTGGCTTCTACATGTGTGTAATCAAAATCAAAGAAGAATGCCTTTGCATAATGCCCTGTGAAGCTTAATATAGGACGGTAAGACCATGTTATTCTTTCTTGATTTTCTACACTTTGAATATCATTGGATTCGTCTTTACCTACGAATTCGATATATGCCGTATAATCCTTATCATCGCCCGAAACATTGAAATCAAATTCGAGAACATATTCACCTTTGGATTTAATTTTTATTCCATTTAATGAGATGGTTCTTTCTCCGTCCGTACCGTCCATTTCGTATAAAAGATCATCCCATCCATCATTGCTATTTCTGCACTCGATTTTCGTACCCAACACTTTTCTATAGACGTGAAATTCCTCACCGTAGGAAAGCGTTTTGTTAGTTTGATTATTCCATTTTACAATTATATGCCCTGTTTTATCTCCAACCATAAGCTCCGTTGCAGAAATATCTACTTGATCATGTGTGGTATATCCATCTGTTATTGTAAATATTTCGGCATCTTTAGCAGGATTCGTTAAGAAGCATACCGCAACAACAGCACTTGCAACAATGGCAATTAGAATAATCCAAAATGCAGGTTTCTTGTAGTTGAGTACAGATTTTATTCTGTCCTTGACACCTACCTCGCCGAAAGCAAGAGGACAAGCCGCAATCATTCGTCTGTTTACACTGCAAGTGAGTAGTGCTTGTGAATAGTCTGCTCTCTGTTCTGTATTCAGTTCTTTTATAACCTTTTCATCGCAGGCAAGCTCAATATCACGACACAGAAGAATATAACCGAGCCAAACCATAGGATTGAACCAATGGAGTGTAAGAATCAGAAAACCAAGAGGCTTCCAAAGATAGTCTTTTCTGCTGATGTGTGCCTGCTCGTGAGCAATAACATATTCCGTATCTTGTTCGTTCATATCAAAAGGTAAAAAGATTTTCGGTTTGAATATACCGAGAACGAAAGGTGATACCACAGCTTCACTCTGATAAATATTATCACGAAGTAAAACTGCTGTTCCGATTTTATTCTTTAATCTTAAGTAACTTACAAGAGTATAAATCAATAGAGCAACTATACCAATAATCCATACAATTGCTAATATGGTAGTAATATCAACAAAATTGCCAACCGGTCTTGTTACACCTTCAAAGTAGTTGCCCTGAAGATAACCATTAACCTGATTATCTATAACAGAAACACCGGAATTAATCTGCGGTCTTGGAGAATCAGAAACCTTGGTGATTGTTTCAGCACTTGGGATAAGACTAAATATACTTTCAAAAGAGAAAGGCATAATAAGTCGCAATCCTGCAATTCCCCAGAGAACACAGTTTATCCATTTTGGTGCTTTTTTAAATACAAGTCTTAAAAGAAGAATAGCTAAAACAATCCAACAAGCAGAAATGCTCATGTTTACTATTTTCAAGAAAATATCAGCCATTACAATTCTCCTTCCCTGTATCGGTCAATCATCTTTTGTACTTCATCGATTTCCTTTTCTGAGATTTTATGATGCTTTGTAAACGCTGCAATAAATGCAGGAAGAGAGCCTTCAAATTTTTTTTCAACCATTTCATTGATTTCCGAAGCCTGAATTTCATCTTTTGAAACTAAAGAAGAAACAATGGTGTTTTCATTTTTCAATACACCTCTTTCAGACAGACGCTTGATAACGGTGTATGTAGTGGTAGGCTTCCAACCCAACTGCTCTTTGCAAAGATTAACGAGTTCACTGCTTTTGATCGGTTCGTGCTCCCACAGAATCAAGCAAAAACGGTATTCACTTTCAAATACTTTTGGTGTTTCCATATTGATCGCTCCTTTCTCTAATCCATTAGAGTACATCTATACTCTAACACATTAGAGTTGTAATGTCAATATTTTCACAAAAAAAA
>CAZTFS010000143.1:0-3586 GCA_964613045.1 uncultured Eubacteriales bacterium | reverse complement strand
TACATTGTAAATTGTAAATTGTTCATTGAAACGGTTCGACAAATTATTGTTTATCCTGTATACGCCGAATACGGGATATTAACTCTCCATGATCCGACTATATTTTCATTGTCAATTCCGTTGAATTTATCTTCGCCGTCAAGGAAATTTTCAATTATTTCATCTATCGTATCTGCCATACCCTCAGCATCCTGTTTAATTGTTCCCATCATTGAGCCTTCCTGAATTTTTGTCTTTGCGGCATCCGTTGCATCAATGCCGAATACAGGAATATACTTACCGCCCGACTTGTTATAGCCTGCCTGCTGAAGAGCTGCGATAGCACCAAGAGCCATTTCGTCATTATTTGAAATAACAAGCTCAACCATATTTTTGTTTGCTTCATTATATTTTGCAAGCAGTGTCCCCATATAGTTTGTAGCCGCAGCAGAAGACCAGTTACCATCTTGATCCACAAGATATTTATTGGCGTTTGCTTCGTCGTAAAACACAATTTCACTCTTACCGTTTTCGGTCAGAATTTTATTGCAATCTTCAACAGCATATTTTGTTCTTGCAGCCGCTTCAAGGTTGCCTTCCTGTCCCTTGAACAGAACGTAGCTTATTTTTCCGTCACCGTTCAGGTCGAGCTCATCATAATGTTCAAGCACATACTTTCCTATCATTTCACCTTGCATGTGACCCGCCATTTCAAAATCAGTTCCCACAAATACACATTTATCATAGCTTGTAACAACTTCTTCATCAACGGAACGGTTAAAGAAAATAACGGGAATGTCCTTCTGTTTTGCAAGATTTAGAATATTAAGTGCCGAATCGTTTGATCCGGTGTCAACAAGATTTACTATAAGCATGGACGAACCCTTTGCAATAGCTGTCTGCACCTGTTCAAGCTGTGTTGTCTGACTGCTGTTACCGTCATAATTAGTATATGCGATAGCTGAATCCTTAAGCTCCTTATCCATAGCAGCACGAACGGTAGAAATATAGGTATCACTGTAAGAATAATAAAAAACCGACACTTCACCTGTCTGTGTTCTCTTTGTTGTGTTATCAGAACCGAGCTCGTCCGTAAGATTATTTCTGTTCCCGCAAGCTGTCAGCCCGACAACAAAACATAACGACAAAATAACGGCAATAATTTTCTTCATAAGATATGTCCTCCCGAGAAATTTATGTTTTTCGTATATAGTTTTGAGTTACACATGCAATTTTATTCAAAAAAAACTGCCCGAAGGCAGTAAAATTCAAAAACAATTTTCATTTTCCATGCGTTTTCTCAGATTTGCAAGAATCTTTGTCTCTATTCTTGATACATAGCTTCTCGATATGCCCAGCAGGTCGGCAACTTCCTGCTGGGTTTTCGGCTCATTTCCGTCAAGACCGTATCTTAATACAATTATTGTTTTATCACGCTCGTTTTCAATTTCATTAACATATCTTCTCAGCTGTATGCACTTGAATTTATAATCAATATCATCGACGATAGTATCATCCGTACAAATAATATCTGCAAGAGTCAAAGGATTACCCTCACTGTCCGTATCGATCGGATCGCTCATGGATATATCCTGTGCAGTTTTCTTAACCCCTCGGAAATGCATAAGTATTTCATTTTCAATACATCTTGCAGCGTAGGTTGCCAGTTTTGTTCCTTTTTTTGGGTTATAACTGTTTATTCCTTTTATCAACCCTATCGTTCCTATGGAAATAAGATCATCCTGATCGCTGTAATTCGAGTAATATTTTTTTATAATATGAACAACAAGTCTTAAATTATGCTCTATCAGCAGATTCCTTGCATCTTTGTCACCGTTTACGGCTTTTTCGATAGTTTCCCTCTCCTCTTTTTTTGACAATGGTTTCGGAAAAAATCCGGCACTTCCTATGTGCAATGCAAAAAAGATAAGATTCTTAAAAAATTCGATTGCTGCTGTAAGCGGCATAAACTCACCTCGATTAATTCTATGAAAACAAAAATTCACTGTTGCAAGTCCCTGTGTGAATTTTTGTAGGTAATTATAGCTGAAAAGAACTGCATTTTGATTCATTTTTTCTGCATGTATTTTCTAATTAATATTGATTTTTTTCTTGATGTCTGTTATAATACCTTGTGGTAATTCATACCTCCTTGCAGGGAATACCCTGCAAAGTGAAAACAAGAATTTTAAATTGGAGGAAAATTCAATGAGCAAAAAGTTTGTTTATTTGTTTAAAGAAGGCGACGCTTCAATGCGTGAGCTTCTTGGCGGTAAGGGTGCTAACCTTGCTGAAATGACAAAAATCGGTCTTCCTGTTCCCCAGGGCTTCACAATTTCAACTGAAGCTTGTACTCAGTACTATGAGGACGGCAGAAAGATCAACGATGACATCCAGGCTGAGATCATGGAATACATCGTTAAGATGGAAGAAATCACAGGCAAGAAGTTCGGCGACCTTGAGAATCCCCTTCTCGTTTCCGTTCGTTCAGGTGCTCGTGCATCAATGCCCGGTATGATGGATACAATCCTCAACCTCGGTCTTAATGAAGATGTTGTTAACGTAATGGCTGAGAAGTCAAACAATCCCCGTTGGGCTTGGGACTGCTACAGAAGATTCATTCAGATGTACTCAGACGTTGTTATGGAAGTTGGTAAGAAGTACTTTGAAGAACTCATCGACAAGATGAAGGAAGAAAAGGGCGTTACTCAGGACGTTGATCTTACAGCTGACGACCTCAAAGAACTTGCAAGCCAGTTCAAGGCTGAATACAAAGCAAAGATCGGTGCAGACTTCCCCTCAGATCCTAAAGTTCAGCTTATGGGTGCTGTTGAAGCTGTTTTCCGTTCATGGGACAACCCCCGTGCAAACGTTTACAGACGTGACAACGACATTCCCTATTCATGGGGTACTGCTGTTAACGTACAGATGATGGCTTTCGGTAACATGGGTGACAACTGCGGTACAGGTGTTGCTTTCACTCGTGACCCCGCTACAGGTGAAAAGGGTCTTATGGGTGAATTCCTCACAAACGCACAGGGCGAAGATGTTGTTGCAGGTGTTCGTACTCCCATGCCGATTGCTGAAATGGCTGAAAAGTTCCCCGCAGCATTCGAGGAATTCAACAAAGTTTGCGCAATTCTTGAAGATCACTACAGAGATATGCAGGATATGGAATTTACTGTTGAAGACGGTAAGCTCTACATGCTCCAGACAAGAAACGGTAAGAGAACTGCAAAGGCTGCTCTCAAGATCGCTTGTGACCTCGTTGACGAAGGCATGATCGATGAGAAGAAGGCTGTTGCAATGATCGATCCCAGAAACCTTGACACTCTTCTTCATCCTCAGTTCGATACAAAGGCACTCAAAGAAGCTGTTCCCGCAGGTAAGGGTCTCGGTGCTTCTCCCGGTGCTGCTTGCGGTAAGGTTGTTTTCACAGCTGAAGACGCAGAAGCTTGGAACGCAAGAGGCGAAAAGGTTGTTCTTGTTCGTCTTGAAACATCACCCGAAGACATCACAGGTATGAAGGCTTCTCAGGGTATCCTCACAGTACGTGGCGGTATGACATCACACGCAGCTGTTGTTGCTCGTGGTATGGGTACTTGCT
>CAZTFS010000142.1:0-3809 GCA_964613045.1 uncultured Eubacteriales bacterium | reverse complement strand
TGATCTTACACTTCCCACTCCTGTAAGAGAAGGTTATGACTTTACTTCATGGTATGTCGGCAAAGATTATGGTGGCGATAGCTGGACTGCGAGAACATACCATTATGCAAACGCTCTTTATAAAGGCACAGGAAACTATGGTTCTACAACATTTGTTCCCACTTACACGGCTAAAACTTACACTATCACATGGGTAAATGCTGACGGTACTGTTCTTGAAACAGACGAGAATGTTGCATACGATACAATGCCCTCTTATGACGGTGCAACACCTACAAAAGCACCGGATGATCAGTATCAGTATGAATTCGCAGGCTGGTCTCCCGAAGTTTCAACCGTAACAGGTGAGCAGACTTACACTGCAACTTATACTAAAACAACAAGAAAGTATACAATTAAGTTCGTTGATTACGACGGTACTGAAATTTATACTCAGAGTCTTGTATACGGTGCAACTCCCACAGCTCCTGCTGATCCCACAAGAGAATCAACAGCACAGTATAACTATACATTCGCAGATTGGACTCCCGCTGTTGCAAATGTAACAGGCGATGCAACCTATACTGCTGATTACACAGCTACTCTCAGATCCTACACAATCACATGGATAGTTGACGGAGTCTCTTCAACAACTTCTGTTAATTACGGTGCAACTCCCGCATACGGCTCAACACCCACAAAGGATGCTGACGCACAGTATACATATTCATTCCTTGGTTGGTCTGTAACTGAAAACGGTGTGGTAGCAGATCCTGTAAGTGTTACGGGAGAAGCTACATACTATGCAGTTTTCGGCACTACAACAAACAAATATGATGTTGTATGGCAGAATGCTGACGGCACTGTTCTTGAAACAGATAAAGATGTTGAGTACGGCACAATGCCTGAATATAACGGCTCAACACCCACAAAGGCTGCTGATGCTCAGTATACATACACATTCAAAGGCTGGACACCTACTATTGATGTTGTAACAGGTGGCGTAATCTACACAGCAACATATGATTCAACAGTTAACGAGTATACAATTACATTCGTTGACGAAGACGGCACAACAGTCCTTGACGAGCAGACACTTGAGTACGGTGCAACACCTGTATATGCAGGCGAAACACCCACAAAGGCTGCAACTGCTCAGTACACCTACACATTCGCAGAATGGACTCCCAAAGTTGCAGATGTAACAGGCAATGCAACTTATAAAGCAGTATATACAGCAACTACTAACGAGTATAAAATCACATTCGTTGATGAGGACGGCACAACAGTTCTTAATGAACAGACTGTTGCTTACGGTACAGTTCCCACAGCTCCTGCTGATCCCACAAAGACAGGCGATGCACAGTATTCATACACATTTGCAGGCTGGGCTCCCGAGGTTGTTGTCGTAACAGGCACTGCAACCTACAAAGCAACTTATACTCAGTCAGTTAACAAATATACGATCAAGTTTGTTAACGATGACGGTACAGTTCTTCAGTCAGGTGAAGTTGAGTACGGCACAGTTCCCACTGCTCCTGCTAATCCCACAAAGGTTGCTGATGCTCAGTATACCTATACATTCAACGGTTGGGATAGTCCTGTTGTTGCTGTAACAGGTGATAAAACTTACACAGCAACTTATACATCAACAGTTAATAAGTATAAGGTTACATTCGTAAATTACGACGACTCTGTAATTGAAACTCAGACTCTTGAATACGGTGCAACTCCCACAGCTCCTGCTGATCCCGCAAGAGAAGCAACTGCTGAATGGACTTATACATTTGCAGATTGGTTACCCGCTATTTCCTCTGTAACAGGCGATGTAACTTATAAGGCTGATTACACAGCTACAAAGAATTCTTATAAGATTACATGGATCGTAGACGGTGTTGAAACAGAAGAAACTTATGAATACGGTGCAACACCTTCATTCAACGGTTCAACTGATAAGGCTGCAGATGTACAGTATACTTACACATTCAAAGAATGGTCACCCAATGTTGCTACTGTAACAGGTGATGCAACATATACTGCAATTTACACAGAAGCTGTTAATCAGTACACAATTAACTTCTATGATGAAGACGGTATAACACTTCTTAATACTCAGACACTTGACTACGGCGTAACACCTGTATATGAAGGTGATGCTCCCACAAAGGACTCTGACGGACAGTATATCTATGATTTCTCCGGTTGGGCTGAAAGTGTTAACGGTAATGTTCTTACTGCAATTCCCACAGTTACCGGTAATGCTGATTACTACGCTGTATATGTTTCAACAAATACAGAGTTTACTGTAACATGGTACAAGGAAGACGGTTCTGTTTGGAACAGCAAAGTTGTAAAATACGGTACACTTGCATCAGAGCTTGGTCTTACGGATGCAGAAGACAGAGAATCAACTGCACAGTATGATTTCGATTTCGTTGGTTGGAATGTTGTTGAAGACAGCGAAACAGCTCTTGATCTTGCAACTTACAAGATTACAGCAGATACATCTTTCTATCCTGCATATTCAAAGACAGTAAGAGAGTACACAATTACTTGGGTTGACGAAGACAGTACAACAGTTCTTGACAAGCAGACACTTAAGTACGGTGCAACACCTGTATATGCAGGCGAAACACCCACAAAGGCTGCAACTGCTCAGTACACCTACACATTCGCAGGTTGGACTCCCGAGCTTGTAGCTGTAACAGGTGATGCAACTTACACAGCAACTTATAACGAAACAGTTAATAAGTACACAATCAAGTTCGTTGACGAAGACGGTTCAATTCTTAAAACTGAATCTGTTGCTTACGGCACGGTTCCCACAGCTCCCGCTGATCCTTCAAAGGAGGCAACTGCACAGTATACATATACATTCGCAGGTTGGGATAAGGAAATCGTAGAAGTAACAGAAGATGCTACATACACAGCTACATACAACGCAACAGTTAATAAATATGTGATCACATTCGTTGATGAAGACGGTACAGTTCTTCAGTCAAGCGAGGTTGCATACGGCGAAACTCCTGTTTACACAGGCGAAACACCTACAAAGACAGGCAATGCACAGTATAGCTATACATTTGCCGGTTGGGCACCCGCTATTTCCTCTGTAACAGGCGTTGCAACCTACACAGCAACTTATACTCAGAGTGTTAACAAATATACAATTAAGTTTGTTAACGAAAACGGTGATGTTCTTCAGTCAAGCGAAGTTGCATACGGTGAAACACCTTCTTACACAGGTGCAACACCCACAAAGGCTGCAACAGCACAGTACACCTATACATTCAAGTCTTGGAATAAAGAAATCGTAGCAGTAACAGGCGAAGCAACCTACACAGCTACATACGATTCAACAGTTAACAAGTATACGATCAAGTTTGTTAACGAAGACGGTACGGTTCTTCAGTCAAGCGAAGTTGCATACGGTGATACTCCTGCATACACAGGTGCAACACCCACAAAGGCTGCAACAGCACAGTACACCTACACATTCAAGTCTTGGGATAATGAAATCGTAGCAGTAACAGGCGAAGCAACCTACACAGCTACATACGATTCAACAGTTAACAAGTACACAATTACATTCGTTAACGAAGACGGTACGGTTCTTCAGTCAGGTAAAGTTGAGTACGGCACAGTACCCGCTTATGACGGTGCAACACCCGAAAAGGCTGCAACAGCACAGTACACCTACACATTCAAGTCTTGGAATAAAGAAATCGTAGCAGTAACAGGCGATGCAACCTACACAGCAACATACTCAGAGACTGTTAACAAGTACACAATCGTATTTGAGAATGAAGACGGTACAGTTCTTCAGTCAA
>CAZTFS010000141.1:0-3850 GCA_964613045.1 uncultured Eubacteriales bacterium | reverse complement strand
ACAGGCTCTCTGTAAAGGCATCATTGCCGTTATCTCCGCTTCAACGGTTTGATTAAATTTTTAATTTGTCTGTATTATATCACCGTAAAAGAGCTTTGTCAAGGATTTTTTTATTTTATGCCCACCACATTTCAGCGGGGTTTTCTTTGATAAGCACTCTTTTAAGCATTTCAACTGCCTTTGAAAGACCTTCATTCTGGCTCATGAGTGAATCCTCATGCTCAATTGAAAGAACGTGGTCATAACCCACAAGGCGAAGATTTGAAACGATGTCCTTCCAGTAAACTTCATCATTGCCGTAACCGACAGAACGGAATATCCACGCACGGTTGATCTCATCGCTGTAGGGCTTTGTATCAAGCACACCTGTTCTTGCAGTGTTATACTTATCCATCTTTGTGTCCTTTGCGTGAACATGGAAAATAGCGTCACCCAATGCTCTGATAACAGCAACAGGCTCCATTCCCTGCCAGATAAGATGGCTGGGATCAAAGTTTGCACCCAACTCGGGACCGACAGCCTCTCGGATTCGAAGCATTGTATCGGTATTATAAACACAGAAGCCGGGATGCATTTCAAATGCGATCTTATCAACGCCGTGAGCCTTTGCAAACTCCACAGTGTCTTTCCAGTAAGGGATAAGAACATCATTCCACTGCCAGTCGAGGATCTTGCCGAAATCATCAGGCCATGGACAAGTTACCCAGTTGGGGTATTTTGCGGTCTCGCAGTCACCGGGACAGCCTGAGAATGTATTTATCTGATGAATGCCGATTTTTTCTGCAAGAAGGATTGTGTTCTTTATTGCATCGTCAAAATACTTTGCAGTTGCCTTGTCGGGATGCACGGGATTGCCGTGACAGCTCAATGCACTTATCTCAACATCATAATCTTTGATAAGTCCTTTAAAAGAATCAAGAGCCTTATCATCATTCAGAAGCACATCGGGATTTGCGTGAGCATTGCCGGGGTAACCGCCGCAGCCGATCTCAACAGCTTCAATACCAAGTGATTTAAAATATTTAAGCGACTCTTCAAGGCTGAGATTGCTCAGAAGAGTGGTAAAAACACCAAGTTTCATAATATTACCTCGTTTAATATATTTATGACGGACGCCCAATGGGCACTCCTACGATTTTATTTTACACTCTGAAGATACTTCATACTTCTTGTAACATCGGAAAGTCCGTCGGGCACAGGGTCATCGTTTTCAAGAATTACCCATTCGATGCCTGTATCCTTAACAGCTCTGATAACAGCGTCAAGGTCGTTATTTCCCTCTGTAAGAGCCATAGGCTTGCCGTCAATACCGTCTTTGATATGAACAAGAAGAATGTCATCCTTATGCTCGGTGATGTACTTGTAGTTGTCAACACCTGCATGGAAGCTCCAATAAGTGTCTATTTCAAGCTTTGTCTTTTCGGCAAAAATCTCCATTGCAGTTTTACCGTTTGCAAGGGGTGTAAATTCCTCTGTATGGTTGTGGTAGTATGTAGGAACACCTAAAGCTTCACTGCCCTTTGCAAGAACTTCTGCACCGTATTCGCAGTCTTCAACAGTGTCATGAGGAGCACCGCCCACACCGCAATAAAGACAGCCGAGAGTTTTATGAAAAGCCGCTGTTTCATCAATTTTATCGTCTTTAAAATCGTCAAGACCGATGTGACAGCCGACCGCCACAAGACCGAGTTCATCAAGCTTTGCCTTGATCGTTTCAGCCGAAAGACCGTGATAACCTGCGAATTCAACACCGTCAAATCCTAATTTCCTGACTTCTTCAAGAATTTTGAGAAAATCCTCGCCGCTTTTTACCATATCTCTGAGTGAGTATAACTGTACCGCTAATTTCATGTCATCACCCGTTAAAAATCATTGCAGAAATATAACTTTTTGTAAGATTAATTCCCCAGTCGCCCTGTGCACCGCTTCTCCATACAGAGGAATGAGGCTCAATTGAGAGCATACCGTCATACTTATGAGCATAAAGAAGCCCCATGACCTGACGCCAATCGATCATATCAAGACCTGCCGGCGGATCGTCAACATGGTCATCACCGATAACTATCGTACCCTTTACATGAAAATGGAAGAACTTGTGTGCCCAGTCATTGATTTCTTCAAGATACCTGCCGCTGCCGTGAGTAATACAATGTGAGGGGTCATACTTGATGCCGAGCCCGTCAACACGGGAAAGAACGGCAGCCCATGCTTTTGGTTCACGCACAAAGTTGTTCCAATCGCAATTGTAACAGCAGACCTTCACATTTTTTGCCTTGCCGTATTCAACAACGAGCGAAAGGAATTCAACTGCCCTGTCACAGTTCCACTCAAAAGACTTATCATCATTGTAATTACATCCTGTAATGAATACGGGACAGCCGATCTCAGCACATACATCAATGATCTTCTTCTGATTTGCAAGTTCTTCTTCTATAATTGCACCGTCTGCTGTAATTTTGTCAGGTCCCCATCTGCCGATAGTACCTACTTTTACATCGTACTGTTCACTCCACTTTTTAAGATCGGGAATGAGTTCAATAAGTTCATCGGGGTCATTGCCGTCATTATAATCAAGCTCAATATAGTGCATACCTAAATCGGAGATATGCTTGAAGCCATCTTCGCTCCAATGCTCAATCATGCCAAGTGTCATCATAGTTTTATATTCTCCTTAGTCTTCGTTAATGTAAACGGGTTTGCCTGTCTTTGCGGATTCATAGATAGCTTCAAGGATCTGTGTTACTACCATTGCCTGTTCGGGCTTTACACACTGCTCACGCTTGCCGAGAACTGCGTCGATCCAGATTCTCTGGTCAATGAACGCATTATCGTCGGAATCACCCTCATAGAATGCTACGCCGCCGCAATCCATGTTGGGAGTTTCAATGCACTGTCTGCCGTTCTTAACATAATTGACACGAATGTCATCAAGAGTGTCGATACCGCCCTTGTCACCGCAAAGAACGAAACAAGCTTCTCTTGCTTCTGCAACATTGAGTGCCCAGCTTGATTCAAGAGTAACAACAGCACCGTTTTCCATAACTATGTAACCGAAGGCAGAATCTTCAACAGTGAACTTATCGGGATCCCAATCGCCCCATGCATTTGCTGTATTTGTCTGATCAGCAAGCTTTCTGAATGTATTACCTACTACCATCTTGGGTTTGTAGTTATTCATCATCCAAAGTGTAAGGTCAAGAGCGTGTGTGCCGATATCGATAAGAGGACCGCCGCCCTGCTCATACTCGTTAAGGAAAACGCCCCATGTGGGAACAGCTCTTCTGCGGATAGCAACTGCCTTTGCGTAGTAGATCTCACCGATCTCACCTGCATCACAAACTGCCTTTGCATAGAGGTTTTCACCGCACTGTCTGTTCTGATAACCGATTGAAAGAAGCTTGCCTGTTCTGACAGATGCTTCATACATAGCCTTTGCTTCGGCATATGTCTTAGCCATGGGCTTTTCACACATTACATGTTTACCTGCTTCCATGGCATCAATAGAAATGAAGCTGTGTGAACGGTTGGGAGTACAAACATGGATAACATCAATTGTTTCATCCTTGATGAGCTCTTTGTAATCTGTATATGTCTTTGCATCCTCTGTACCGAATTTTTTAGCAGCCTTTTCAGCTCTTTCGGGGATAATGTCACAGAATGCAACCATTTCAACTTCGGGAATCATTGCGAGATTGGGCATGTGCTTTCCGTTAGCAATACCGCCGCAGCCTACAATACCGATTCTTACTTTTTTGTCCATAAAAATACATCCTTTCGTGTGAGTATTTATCTTTTCACATATAATAGAATAAAACATTAAAATCAAAAAATCAAGTTTTTTTTAATAATG
>CAZTFS010000140.1:0-3896 GCA_964613045.1 uncultured Eubacteriales bacterium | reverse complement strand
TCGATACAGAAGTTTACTCAAACACAGGCGGACAGGCTTCAAAGGCTTCTCAGGTTGGTCAGGTTGCTCAGTTCGCAGCTGCAGGTAAGGGCGTTTCCAAGAAGAGCCTTGCAGAGATCGCAATGTCTTACGGTTATGTTTACGTTGCTCAGATCGCTATGGGTGCTGACATGAACCAGACAATCAAGGCAATTGCAGAAGCAGAAGCTTACAACGGTCCTTCACTTATCATCGGCTACTCACCCTGTGAAATGCATTCAATCAAGGGCGGTATGGTTAACTGCCAGGCTGAAATGAAGAAGGCTGTTGACTGCGGTTACTGGAACATGTTCAGATACAATCCCGACCTCAAGGCACAGGGCAAGAATCCCTTCACTCTTGACAGCAAGGAACCCTCAACAGATGCTTACCGTGCATTCCTTCTCAACGAAGCTCGTTATGCATCACTTACACGTTCCTTCCCCGAAAGAGCAGAAGAGCTCTTCAGCCAGTCCGAGAGACTTGCACAGGACAGATATGCTCACCTTGCAAAGCTCAAGGCACTCTACAGCATCGACGAATAATCAGATGTTATAATAAAATTGACCTCGGTGTAACAACCGAGGTCTGATTTTTTATTCATCTTTTATAAATTCTGCAATATCATCAAGACTGCAATCAAGGATTTCACAAAGCTGATTAAGTGTGTATGTGTTTATATTGCCGTTTTTTCTTAATCTGTCTAATTGCCCGGTGCTGAATCCGTAATTTTTGATTAGTGCATATTGTGAAATATTCTTTTCTTTCATTGTTTTCCAAAGCTTATCAAATATTATCAATATCGCACCACCTTTTTCTTTTAGTATAAAATCTTGTCCTGCTATTGACAATTGCCCTTAAACGGGCTAAAAATACAATAATATTTTCTGAAAGAGGTATTGGATTATGCGTGAAAAAATGAAAAAGTGTGCAATATGTGGCAACGACATTGTGTCTGGGGCAAAAGTTTGTTCTAATTGTGGTGCAAAGAACAAAAAACCGATTTACAAAAATCCTTTGTTTATAGTTGTAGTTGTTTTTATTATTGTTATAGGTAGTGTAGCAGGCATTTCGGATGCAGGTGATAATTCAAATTCAAAAAACAACATTGAAACAAAATCTGATAATTATGTTGAAACATTAGCTGATAAATATTCAGGTGAATGCGGTATATCTGCAAGTGCCGAAATGGGCAGCAGTATTATTGATATGCCAGAACTTGAGATTTCAATAACAAATATTTCCAATAAGGATATTGTCGCAGTGCAGTTCTATGCAGTTCCCTGTGATGTGTATGGTGAAGAAATAAAGGGGTGGACAAGACAGGACAAATTATATACCGATAACACCATTTCAGTAGGAGCATCAGAAACTTTGACATATCAGTTTATTGAAGCTTCAGTTAAAACAGTAAAACTCTATGTGTATAGTGTATATTTTTCTGACGGAACTGAATGGGGTAACAGAAATGCAACAACATCAGAAATAATTAAAAATGGCAAATTAATTGAAGTTTACGGTGAGTCATAAAGTATGATTTGATATAAAAATTACCCTTCAAGGAAGAGTCATGCTGATGACAAAGTTCATTAAAATATATATACTTGTAAAATTGCACAAAGAATACACATGAACAACAAAAAACTGCCTTGAAACTAAGTAAAATCAAGGCAGTTTTCTTCTATATTCAGCTATTTTGACGAACCGTAATTTCAAGAAGAGGTTTGTCATTACACTGGAACCCCGACCAAAAGTCGTGTTTTGATTTTCAATAAATAGGTTGAATTTATCCTAAAATTGTGTATAATATAGATGGAGGTGTTTTTTTTGAATATAAATACTGAAAATCTTGTTTCAATCACAGAAGCGAATCAGAATTTTTCAAAAGTTGCCAAAATGGTCGACAAGAACGGTTCGGTAATTATCTTAAAAAATAATGTGCCCAGATATCTTATTGTTGAGTTTGGAAAAGCAGAAAATGAACAGATGGCTGCAGATGAAGATGTTATGACAATTTCAGAAAGACTGATAATGAAGAACAAAGATGCCTATGAGGTACTTGCAGAATGATAAAACTGACAAAAGCTCAAATTATTGCTATTCACAGTCAGATAATAAAGTATACCGGCGGGTATTGAAGGTATAAGGGATGAAGGTTTGCTTGATTCAGCATTAAATGCACCATTTCAGGTGTTTGGTGAAGCTGAACTTTATCCGTCAATTCAGCAGAAAGCGGCAAGACTTTGTTTCGGACTTATAAAAAATCATGCTTTTGTAGACGGTAATAAACGAATAGGCATACACATAATGCTTATTTTTCTTGAACTTAACGGAATCATTCTTGATTACACACAAAAGGAATTGTCTGATATCGGTCTTTCTGTGGCATCTTCAATTGCCACAGCAGATGATCTGCTTGATTGGATTGTTACACATCAGAAATAACATTAACCCCCGCCTAAAGTCGGGGGCTGATTTTTTTGCTTTTTTTTGTCAATATTGCATTTAATACCTTAATATGGTATAATCACCGTTGAAGGTGAATGAGTATGAAAAGATTTTTAATATCATTTTTGATTTTCATTTTAATGATAACGATCTGCGTAAGTGCATCGGCAAAAAGCGTACTGCTTGGTGATATCGACTCTGACGGCAGAATCGTTGCTTCTGATGCAAGAGTGATCCTCAGAGCTTCTGCAGGTCTGGAATCGCTGTCCGATGTGCAGCGTAAAGTTGCAGATGTTGACAGTGACGGTAAGGTCACAGCTTCTGATGCCAGAGCTGTACTTCGCTGTGCGGCAGGACTTGAAAAAAATGCAGGTTCGGTGGAGATGGAAGAATTATATTATCTTAACGAGCTTATGGATGACAGCGATGAAATGGAAATTTTCGTTGCCGATTGTGAGGAGAAAAAACAGGACGGATTTGTTTTTAAATATAAACAGCAGATTTTTATTCATGACGGCGGACATAAACTCGAAAATAACGGCTCAACCTATAGGTATCTGTATGATCTGAGAGCTTCACTTCTTCCCGAGGGTGTGGAGGTCGGTGACAGCCGTTATAAGCTGAAGCTCACACTTATTATTTCTCATTTTCATACTGATCATGTGAATTCTTTGATACATACCATTGTTCCCTCACCGTATTTTGAGATCAATACGGTCTACATGCCCGAACAGACCGTTTTTGAAAATACAACGCTGTATTCTGTCCCCGAAATCTGTGATCCGTATTATTATGCTGACGGAGTAACGACCAAAAAAGGCAGACTTGCATTTTTATCAAAGCTTTCAGAGTTTTCACCCGATACCGAAGTGATTTGTGTCGGTTTCGGTGAAACGGCACAGATAAAAAGCGATGACGGACAAGTGATATTTGACATGTTCGCACCGTCAGAGGACTGGGGAACACAGGAGAATGCAGAAAAGCTTCTTAATATATATTATAACGGCGGAGCGGATTCGGACACAGCCGCAGATTTCCCCAAAGCCGTTGTCAACTCAAATTCAATGTGGCTCAAAGTCACTTACGGCGACAGAACAATGCTTTTTACCGGCGATGTAATGAAAAAATGTGTGGACAGCTATGATCCCGATTCGGATTCCTATGTGGGCGAGCCCTTTGATCTGATGCTGTCATATTATGCTGAAAAATGCGGCGAAGACGTGTTTGATGTGGACGTTGTGAAGTTTCCGCACCACGGACAGGTTCGACCCAGGGCTTCAAAAGGCGTTTTTGAAGTTTTTACTCCCACACTCGTTATATGTACTGCCCCCGATTATAAGAATACTACCGTTGAAGCCGCAAAAGAATACTGGGACAGCTATACAGGAAGCTATTGCCTGTCTGACTGCGGCGGACTTTATATTCACACC
>CAZTFS010000139.1:0-3924 GCA_964613045.1 uncultured Eubacteriales bacterium | reverse complement strand
TTGATAAATTCTGATTTATGGTGGTTTAGCTAATGGATATTAAAAATTTACTGAACAAACCTTTACCCGAAATGCCGTCGCATATTGCAGAAGCATTAAAGGTGAATGAAATAACACTGACTTCTTTTGAATGCAAAAATGATATATTATCCGACACAGCTCTGCAACAGGAAGTCGGATATAAAAAAATGGCTGACGGTATGTATCTTGTGTCTATGGTCTGTCCGATGCCGGGTATTACCGCAGAAATGATCGATTGGTGGTTCTGGTGGCATGCTCAGGATAAGCTTCGCTATCAGGTCTGGTTTCCCGGTGAGCATAGCGGAATTTCCTACCGTAAAAAAGACAGGCAGTATTTTGAACAGCCCACAGTACCGTCTTTTCAGGCAAATACTCACTATCCCGTTGAACGTATCGGCGGTTTGAAGATGCCGTTGAGGATCGATTTCGTAACGGAAGAGGATTTCGGATTTTCAAAGCAGGCGATGCAGGAAAACGGTATCTCAAGGATAGTTTGCGGTCATGTCAGTGCTTGCTACGGACTTGTTAAACATACCGAAATGGCTCATATATTTAAACAGACGGAAGACGGATTGTTTATGATAAGCAGATTCTGGCTGGGAAAGACCATGAAAAATCCCTTGCTCAGAAAGCTTATAATAACTGAAGATATGGCAAAAGGCATGGCAGAGCATTGCTGTATTGAGTACAGAAATCTTCAGGAGATACTCCCGTTATTGTTTGACAGCGAAAACAAATGAGTATGAAGGGTGCAGAATTATGATACCGAAATGTGAATTGAATACAGATGTTTTGGTGCTCGGCAGCGGTCCTTCGGGTTTTGCGGCGGCATATACAGCGGCTAAAAACGGAGCTAAGGTAATTCTTGTTGAGCAAAACGGCGACGTAGGAGGAATATCCACGTCGGGTCTCATGAGCCACTGGACGGGGAGCTGCGGCAGTCCGTTGTACAGAGAGATATTGAGACGAAGCACTGAAAAAAATGAGGGTGAATTCAAAGACAGAATAGTTGATCTGATAGATCCCGAAAAGCTGAAAACTCTGTATCTTGAAATGCTTGATGAAGCAGGTTGCCGTCTTATGCTTTACACTTTTGCTCAGGATGCGATATGCGACGGTAACAAGGTTCTCGGTGCAACGGTTATAAACAAATCGGGTATTACTGATATTTACGCAAAAATAACTGTTGACGCAACGGGTGACGGTGACATTGCCGCCCGTGCAGGTGCTGAATTTGTTTTAGGCAGAGAAGAGGACAATAAGATGCAGCCTGCCACAATTATGTTCAAGGTGGGCGGTGTGGATTACAGCCGTGCGGTCTTTTTAGGTTCCTTTGAATCCACTTATGAAACACCCGACGGCGAGCTTCAGACTCTTGCAAAACAGCATATCCCTTATCCTGCAGGTCATATTCTTACTTACAGATCCACATTGCCCGGAATCGTCACCTGCAATATGACAAATGCAGTTAATATCGACGGCACTTGTGCGGAGGATCTGACAAAGGCAACGCTTGTATGCCGCCGTCAGATGGATGATATAGTGAAATATTTAAGACGGTTTGTTCCAGGGTATGAAAACTGTTTTGTCATAAGCTCCGCTTCACTTGTGGGTATCCGTGAAACAAGACATTTTAAGGGTAAATACACTCTGACTGAGCAGGATATTCTCGAAGCCAAAGTTTTTGACGATTATGTTGTTAAAGATGCCTGCTTTAACTTTGATGTACATAATATCACTGGTGCAGGGCTTGATAAAACCGGCGTGCAGAAGCACTTTTCGCAGAAAAAGGGCTACACCATTCCTTACCGCTGTCTTATTCCCGAAGTTAAAGAAAATATTCTGCTTTGCGGCAGAAATATTTCGGGTACACACATTGCACATTCAAATTTCAGAGCAATGCCTATATGTGTGGGAATCGGTGAGGCTGCAGGCACAGCGGCGGCGATCGCAGTTCTTAAAAACATCGGTCTGAAGGATGTTGCCGCTGAGGAGATCAGACAAAATATAGGAATATGATGTGAATTTTTGTGAAAAATCAAGGGGTGAGAAATGTCTTATAATAAAAAAACTGAAATGATACTGTTCGATGTGGGCGGAACTTTATTTGATGACGGAATGTGCTGAATAAATACATTCTTACTAACTTCAGTAACATCTCAGTTATATTCGCCAAAGGCGAGTTATATTGCTTCGCAGTTATATGATGCTTCGCATCGTGATATTGTCCTTCGGACAGTTTTTAATGCGAAGATAATATCACTGAAACCAAAAGGTTTCAATATCACTTTGCCGCAAGGCAAAATATCCCTGTGAGACCCGTCTCACAATATCACTTGTTGTTTTAATTTTTTTGATAGGTAATTTATTATAGTATGTAACCCGCTATGACACTTTCAAGTTGAAAGTGTCAATTTTTATGTAAAAAGAAAATCGGGATAAAACTTCTTTACGAAGTGTCTCCTGAAGGGAGTGGTTTTTTCTTACAGGAAACTGTGAAAAACTGATCAAAAAACGGTTGCCGCAATACAGTAAAAGCTGTTTTATTTCTTGTATTTTTATAAGTTGTATGATAAAATATTTTTACCGTATGAGTATATTCTGACGTGATGAATATATTTATTAATTTTTTGGTGGTGGACAATGTGAAAAAAATAAAGAATAAAGAGATTGTCGAAAGTATCGTCACCACGGTGCTTTTCGGTCTTCTTATTTATGCTTCTTATTCACTCTGGTACATATTCTACGGCACTGACAGCAATCCCGATGTGCATCTTTATACAGGACTTTCCGGTGTTGCATTGGGTTGGTTTTTGCTTTTGTTCGTTCAGTCTGTTTTTAAAAAATCCAATTGGATTGCAAAGCTTATTGCCTTTGTTGCAGGTAACGGCTTTTTTCACGGTCTGATATGGGGGCTGAATGCAAAAATCAATCCCAATTGTACAGATAACGATGACGTTGTTATAAAGACATTTACGGTGACTTTTGCTGTTTCGGCAGTTGTGCTTCTTGTAACATTTATTCTCAGAGCCAAGAACAAGTACAAGGTGTTGAATATCATTCTTGCGATAGTTTATTTTGGTGTTTCATGCGGCGGCTTTTATAATTTCAATGCAGAAAACATCAGGGCACTTGAATATAAAAAAAATCTTCAGTTTGACACTGTCAGTGCCGATGAAATGCGTCTGACTGATGACGAAAAGAAGCTTTGTGTACAGTGGCTTGACGATAATATTCTTTCGTCAGACGGTGACTATCCCTTTACATTCAAGGTCAACGGTGAAGAGTTCGACCCTGCCGAATGGGAAATGAAGAAAGAAAAATCAGACAAGGCATACACAGGCGGAGTGACGGAAGATCTTGTGCTGACCAACAGTGAAAAGGAGCTTGAGGTAACGGTTGAAGTAACTGTGTTTGAAGAAAATGCAACCTGTCAGTGGACTGTTTACATAAAAAATACAGGCACTGACAATTCAGGAGTTATCAGCGATTTTTATGCTCTTGATTATGGTTTTGCAACGGGTGACGCAGAGCTTTATTACTCAATGGGCAGTGACACTGCGGCAAGTGATTTCTCACTTATCAGGAAGAACCTGTCTGCCCTCAAAAAGACTTTTTCGGGCACAGAAGGCAAGCCCACTGAAAAATATCTGCCTTATTTCAACATCAGCGGTGAAAATTACGGTATGATTCTCGGCATCGGCTGGACAGGACAATGGGCAGTAACAATATCCGAAAGCAAAGGTGAGACGGATATCTCCGTAAAGCAGGAGAATTTTGAAGCTTATCTGTTGCCGGGCGAGGAAGTCCGTTCACCGCTTGTTTCGGTAAGCTTTTACGATAATGACAATCCTCTTAAGGGCTTCAATCTTTTCCGAAGCTGGATAATGGATTGTGTATATC
>CAZTFS010000138.1:0-3949 GCA_964613045.1 uncultured Eubacteriales bacterium | reverse complement strand
TAAGTAGTGACGGATTTTCTTTCGCAAGCTCGTTTACGGTCTCCTCGTTGTTCAGAACCTCAAGCATGGCATACAATATTAAACATGAATGGTTTTTATATGAAATTTTTACAAAAAAAATTCTGAATTAATGATCGGTTTCGTGTTCGTTTGAATTGACAAATCCATTAGCGTTGTGTATAATGATGTTGTATTTACATGACTGACGGATACAAGCGGGCCACCGCAAGGGAATGTAAATATTTATAAGCCGACCGTCTGGGCAATTAGTTTTATTTTATAAAGCTGATTTGCCCATTTTTACTGCAGGAAAACAGTTTTTTTCGTAAAAGTAATTAAGAATCCGATAATATTTATGAGCATTAATCGGGAAACAGAAAACGGTCATGCAAATCTGCTGTATGGAGGTAAATTTAATGGAACACAAAAATTGGAACGGATTTAACAAAAATGTATGGCAGAATGAAATTAACGTCAGAGACTTCATTCAATGCAATTATAAAGAATATACAGGTGACTGCGACTTTCTTGCAGGCCCCACTGAGCGTACTCAGGGACTTATGAAAAAGGTTGAGTCTCTCTTTGCACTGGAGAGACAGTTCGGGGGCGTTCTGGATATTGATACAGCTACAGTATCTTCATTAACAAGCTTTTCACCCGGATATATAGACAAAGATAATGAAATTATTGTCGGAATGCAGACAAACAGACCTTTAAAAAGAGGTGTGAATCCGTTTGGCGGTATGCGAATGGTTCGGCAGGCATGTGAAGCCTACGGCTATAAACTCAGCTCAAAGGTTGAAGAAGAATTCCGCTTCAGAACGACTCATAATGACGGTGTTTTCAGAGCATATACAGATGAAATGAGAAAAGCCCGCAAATGCCATGTTATCACAGGTCTTCCCGATGCTTACGGACGAGGCAGAATTATCGGTGACTACCGTCGAGTTGCTCTCTACGGCGTTGATAAACTTATTGAGGAAAAGAAAAAAGACAAAGCAAAGCTTGAAGGTGAACCTTTCAACACCGTTCAGATAAGACTTGATGAAGAGCTTTATCAGCAGATATCATTCCTCGGAAAGCTCAAAGATATGGCTGAAATGCACGGTTTTGATATCAGTCAACCTGCCGCAAATGCAAAAGAGGCAATTCAGTGGACTTATTTCGGTTACCTTGCTGCCATAAAAGAGCAGAACGGTGCTGCTATGTCGCTCGGAAGGGTAAGCACATTCTTTGATATTTATATTGAACGTGATATTCAAAACGGTGTTCTTACCGAAGAAACAGCACAGGAGCTTATGGATGATTTTGTAATCAAGCTTCGTATTGCAAGACATCTCAGAACACCCGAATACAACGAGCTTTTCGGCGGAGATCCTATGTGGATAACCGAAGCTGTCGGTGGTATGGGTGAAGACGGCAGAACTCTTGTTACAAAGAACTGCTACCGTATGCTTAATACTCTTTACACTCTCGGCTCAGCTCCCGAACCCAATCTTACGATCCTCTGGTCAAAATCTCTTCCTGAGAACTTCAAAAAGTTCTGTGCTAAAGTTTCGGCAGACACAGATTCGATTCAGTATGAGAATGATGATGTCATGCGTCCGATATACGGCGACGATTATGCTATTGCATGCTGTGTATCAGCTATGAAGATAGGTAAACAGATGCAGTTCTTCGGTGCAAGATGTAACCTTGCAAAGCTCCTTCTGATTGCTATCAACGGCGGTTATGATACTTCAAGCAATATGCATATAGGTCCGCAAATGCCTGTTATGAACACGGACAAGCTTGATTTTAATGAAGTAACGGAAAGATTTAATATTTATATCGCCTGGCTTAGCAAACTTTATGTCAACACTATGAATATTATTCATTATATGCACGATAAGTATGCTTACGAAAAGATTCAGATGGCACTGCACGATACTGATGTTGAGCGATTTATGGCTTTTGGTATCGCCGGTCTTTCTGTAGTTGCCGACTCTCTGAGTGCTATCAAATATGCGGCAGTAAAACCTGTCAAAAACTCAAACGGATATATTACCGACTTCCAAACTGTCGGAGACTTCCCCACTTACGGTAATGATGATGACAGAGTCGATCTTATTGCAAAAGACCTCACACACACTGTTATAACTGAGCTTCGCAAGACACCGACCTACAGACAGGCAATTCATACTCTTTCTGTTCTTACTATCACATCAAATGTTATGTACGGAAAGAATACCGGTGCAACACCTGACGGAAGAAAGGCTTCCGCTCCCTTCGCTCCCGGTGCGAATCCGATGCATAATCGTGAGAAAAACGGCACACTGGCGTCTCTTAACTCTGTTGCTAAAATCAGCTATGATGATTGCCGTGACGGTATCTCAAACACATTCTCAATCACACCCGAAGCTCTCGGCAGAACCGAGAAAGACAGAGTTAATAACCTTGTCAATATTCTCGACGGCTATTTTGCTAAGAACGCACACCATATTAATGTTAACGTTATGAACCGTGAAACACTTATGAAGGCTTATGAAAATCCTGAAGCCTATCCGAATCTTACAATTCGTGTTTCCGGCTATGCAGTTAACTTCAATAAGCTCTCAAGAGAGCAACAGCGTGAAGTTATCAGCCGTACGTTCCATGAAGCGATATGATTACAGGTAAAGTTCATTCAATACAGACTCTCGGTACACTTGACGGACCGGGAGTCCGTTTTGTAGTTTTTATGCAGGGGTGCAATCTGAGATGCGGATGTTGTCACAACCCTGACACATGGAAATTAAACGGCGGTATGGAGTATTCATCAGATGAAATACTTGATAAAGTGACACGTTACCGTGAATATTTCGGTGAAGAAGGCGGAATTACCGTTTCCGGCGGCGAACCTCTTTTGCAAGCTGAATTTGTATGCGAGTTATTCTCTAAATGTCATGAGATCGGCATAAATACATGCCTCGACACTTCGGGCAGTATAATTAACGATAGAATCAAAGAACTGCTGACGGTGACAGACAGAGTTTTGCTTGATATTAAGTAT
Organism: uncultured Eubacteriales bacterium; assembly: GCA_964613045.1. Lineage (GTDB taxonomy): Bacteria > Bacillota > Clostridia > Oscillospirales > Acutalibacteraceae > UBA1081. The sequence goes on along the minus strand of CAZTFS010000138.1, from coordinate 918 downwards.
ACAAATGATGAAATGTACAGAAAGCATGCAGGATGTTCAATGGACAAACCTATAGAATTTTTGAAATATCTGAATAAATGTAATATACCCGTGACATTGAGACAGGTAATCATACCGACACTTAACGATACAAAAGAAAATGCCTTTAATATCAAAATTATTAAGGAAAAATATAAATGTATTGATAAAATTGAGCTTCTGCCGTTCAGAAAGCTCTGTCAGGTGAAATATGACGATATGAAGATTGAGTTCCCCTTTGCCGATATTCCCGAACCGACAGCAGATAAGATGAAAGAACTGAATAAAATAATATGCTCCTGAGATTGTTCTCGGGAGCATTTTGCATTATCGGAACAAATTAATTTTTCCGCAGGCTATCATTTCGCCGGCATCCCCCGAAGGCTGAGTTGTGAAATCATCGGGATGTGCATGAATTATAACAGTTTTACCGATTATGTCACGCACATGAAATCTGTCTGTCATAAAAATAAGCAAAGCTTTTCCTGCTGCACCGAAAAGAGGCGGCATATCGCCTGCATGATACGGATGCTTACAGCCGTTTGGGTTGAAGTGTCCGTCAGCATCAGCAAAAGGATTTTCTGCATTACCCGTGCATGACTCACCTACATGAATATGAAAGCCGAAAACATGTTGGCTGCATACATCAGATGAAACGGGCAGTCCTTTTATCTCTGCACGAACTATTGTTCCTTCGTTTGTGTTATAAAACATTACTTTTCCCATTATGCCGGGATGTTTTCTACTGCCTTTTACTATTGCAACAGCATTCGCCGGTTTTCTGAACATTATAAGCGGATCATTTTTTAACATATATATCAACTCCAAAAAAAATTCAATCAATACAGTTTATTCAGAAACTATTTATTTGTAATAACTTTTCTCTGAAATTTAAAGGTA
>CAZTFS010000137.1:0-4031 GCA_964613045.1 uncultured Eubacteriales bacterium | reverse complement strand
TAAAAAGCAGTCATATCTTGCATTATACAATATTATTGATAAATTCTACAAAGAAGATAAAAATGAATTTATTGCTGAGTTAGCAAGTGAAATGTGTCCCGATACTTTTAAAGACAGTAATTCAGCAGACCCTGCAGTTTACGAGGATTTTTCTGATTGTCTGAATATCTGCTTTACAGAATCTGAAAAAGCAGATATTGCAACAGCTTTCAAAGCTTCTATCAGATTCCTTGAAATGTATCGTGACGAATTTGGATTTGAATTAGATGATTATATTGAACAACTTTCAATTGATTTGTATAAAAACGAATTTGAAAAATCAGTTTATTTTTAATACACCACAATTGAATTGTGTAAATTAGTAAGTTGTAATTTAGCAAATCGTAATATACTAATTTCCAGCACACCTATCAAACCAAACAGCGACAGTTCAGTCTTCCTGTGCTGTCGCTGAAAATTTATCTGTACAACTCCTCGCCGTTGATGCAATGGAATTGAGCATCCTCTTTTTCATAGCCTGATATTGCTATGAAGCCGATTTTGCCGAGCGTCAAGCCTCTAAGATTTCTTATCTTCTCAGCTTCCTTATACATCTCGCCCTGTGAGAGCGGAGATGCATAATACTTTGCCTCATAAACATCATAAGCAAAACCAGTTTCTATGCCTTTTTTCTGTAAAACAACATCGAACTCACCTGAGCTTTTTGATGCACTGTCATCGTAGTAGAATGTACCGATATTTGTTATGCCTCTGAGCTTTCCGGAAATGACACCCAGTGAAAAATATGACCTGCATATTTCTTCAAATCTGAAAGAAATAAACTGCTTTATCGGTTTCTCTATATATTCATTGTAAAAAGCCTCTGCACCGAGCACATGCAAAGCACTCTTGTTTTTATAAATAAAGGCATAGTAAAATCTCAGAAGGTTATCATTGATTTCGTAAGAGATTTTTTTATTGTCGTCAGGCTTATTTATAGGGTATGTTTTTGAAATTATTTCCATACTTGTCAGTGCGGTCAATTGTTTTGAAAGAAGTCCGTTGCTTTTCATTTTCAGCTTGCTTTCAATTTCACCGTACTTTTTCTTGCCGTTCGAAATTGCATAGAAAATTCTTTCTGCATTTACGGCATTGGTAAAATCAGTAATCAGAAGATGCTCAGCGTACTGATAGACAGGATGAGTGTCTTTCAGAATTGTAGCTATGATGTTTTCTTTCAATGTTTTTGCAGGTTCAATAAATTTATTTATATATGGTGAACCGCCAAAAACAGAATAAAATCCCACTTTGTCATAAACACTTTTTTCGGGATAAAAAGAAGCCGCATCCTTGTAATTTAACTCTTTCAGATGTATTGTGAGAGAAAATCTGCCATAAAGAGCATTCTTTTCCTCGAGCAAATCCTTCATCATACCGATATGAGAGCCGGAGATAAATAATCTGATGTTTGATAAGTTATTATCGATGATTTTCTGAAACATAGAGTCAACCGTTTCAGGATTAGAGAACATTTTAAGATAAGGGTACTCGTCAATTGTTATGTTGAATGTCTGCGGCAGAGTATTAAGGTATGAAAACACATCAATGAAAGTTCTGAAGCTCAGAGGAACAGCCAACACCTTTTCTCTTACGAGAACATCAACAAATCCCTCAATGTTATCTTCTATGCTTGACTTTATACATTCATAGTAGATTGTTTTATCCTTACTGCTTTCCAATGCTTTTGTAATTAAGGTAGTCTTTCCGACCTTTCTTTTACCGTATATCATAGCACTGCCTGAGGGCTTACTCAGAATATCATTTATCAATGCCAGTTCTTTGTCTCTTGCAATAAACATAAAAACACTCCTTTATAATGAATTTATTTTCACTGAACCTAAATTCATTATAAAACTATTATAATCTTTTGTCAATCAATTATTCGGAAAAATGAAATAAATAATTGCACTGAAAAAGTCAACACAATTATTAACAGCAAAAAAATGAGCAGAAAGATTTTTCGTCTTTCTGCTTTTTCTGTTGTGTTTTTGCTAAACTAAGGAGACAAAAGCAAAAACAGCCCTCTTTTTCAAGAGAGCTGAATTGCATATAATTTAAAACAAGGAAGTGGAGAAATTAAAAAATCCAAAATTTCAAGAAGTGCTGAAATAATTATGATTATTAAATATCATAACAAATGAAAATTCCAAAAATTTTATATATAAAAATTTTCAGCACCTATGAAATAATGGGATTTATATGTGCAGGTAACACCCCATAGTTAGTATGACAGTTACTTGTGCAGTTGCTATCGAAACAGTGATTTTTGATTATTATATATTGAAATCAGAATTCTCACTTGATATAATATGTATATAAAAAGAAAAGGTCAGGTGAAAGTTATGGCAAAGATTATATCTTTTTTTATGGCAATATTTTTTGCAATTGATATGTTTTTTATGGGCTTATTCTCGCCAAATGATGCAATTGTCATCACACAAACTGATGAAACCGCTTCATTTTATGTTGACGGTGAAAGTGAAAACGGACTTCTTTGTTTTGGTGTTGTCGGTGACGGTAATCTTTTTGAGCCCGGAGAAGATATCAATGTGGTAATCGAATGCCGTGACGTAAAGCTTAACGGCGAAAGAGCAAAGGTAAGCTTAAAATCCGAACAGGCAGACATAAACAAGCGTGGATACATTGTTTTTGATTCTGATAATCCTTATAACACATTCTCTTTTTTTTCAGACACAAACGGTATATATACTGTAAGTATTGACCTTACTGACAGAACAAATTACAGTTTCAATATTGGTATTTTACCCCGCAATGAACAGGCGGATGAGAATTTTTATTACGGAATTCAGCCATATATAACAAGAGCATATTGTTGGGGTGAAGGTTTTCAGTTGCCGAATTTCAATGCAGAAGAATCCGTCAACAGGATTCTTGACACAGCAGATTATCTTGGCGTAAATCTTGTCCGTGAGGACAGTGTGGGCTGGGGTGCAATGCAGAGTGAGGCATTCGGTGATACTGATTTTGCTATACAGGATTTGCTTGTAAGCAAAGTTAATGAGCATAATATGAAATACAACTGGATTCTCGGTTTCAATGCCGGTGAATGGTCTGTTGCCGATAAATACAAGGACAGCTACGACGAAGCAACAGGCTGGACATATCCTCCCAATGAAGAAATATGGCTCGACTTTGTTGCAAAAACAGCAGAGCATTATTCAGATAATACGGATATTTTATGGGAGATATGGAATGAGCCCAACTGGGGATTCTTCAAAGGCACACCCGAAGAATATTTCTCATTGCTGGAAAAAACTGCAACGGTGCTTAAAAATCAGAATCCTGATTCTTATGTATATTCGGGCGGTCTTGCTGTGGCAGAAAAAGAAGCAAATCTTCCGTTTTATCAGAAATCTGCAGAGCTTATAAATAAAAATCTGCTTGATAACTTCGGTTATCACAACCATGACGGACTTGACAATTACTATAATTATATGCACAGCATGCTTGCTCTTACCGACAAGGCAGGACTTTTAACAGGCGGTATCAACAGCGAAAGCGGTGTGGGCGGTACAGATGCTGCAACAATTGCCTGCAAAGCTTTATACACACGCTCAACAGGTGCAAAGGGCTTCGTTTCTTTCTCTTTCAGAAAAACAGTGACACCCGAAAACGATGTAAATGACTTTGCATTCTTCAATGAATATCTTCAGCCTGATGAGGCAGTGATTACTTATGCAACGGTTATCCGTTTCCTCGGCAATGCTGAATTCGTCGGGAATATTTCCAACGAAAGAAACCTTATCATTGATGAATATTCAAAAGACGGAAAAACTATCAAAGTTTATTACAGCCTCGGTGATACAACAAAAATTTCCGCACCCGACGGAAGCTATACAGCTTATGATATGTACGGAAATGAAATAAAAACTGAAAAAACCGTAAAAGTAACAAACAATCCGATTTACTTTATATACAATTGATTTATAAGTTTTTCTGAATTAACAAGGTGTCTTCGATTCCGGAGATGC
>CAZTFS010000136.1:0-4085 GCA_964613045.1 uncultured Eubacteriales bacterium | reverse complement strand
GCTGACTTTAGTCAGCATATCACTTGACAGACAAAAAGAAAGAGAAGACTCGTTGTAATAAACGAATCTTCTCTTTTCTGTTGTTAGTGGGTTTGGGCTGCTGCCCAACTGCATTTGTACGCACAAATGCGATGCCGGTTCTTAATAAGTATTTAAACATTTTTCAAATTCTCCGTTAAGAACAACGCACTATCCCCTGCCGGTTGATAATGATTTAAGAGAATATTTTATTGAACCATTCGGCAACATTTGTGACGAAGGTTTTCAGCTTGGAGAAAAATGAAGTAATGCTGCTGCTGACGACAGTTTTGCTTTCTGTTTCAATAATATAGAATCCGCCGTCCCAGTATTCTACTGATTCTGACAGCCATTCAATACGTCCTGCAACATAGCTTTCAAGGAAATTGATCGAATTTGCGTAATTCTTTTCCTTGCCGTCATTTACAATTATAACATAGTTCTGAATGTCACCGTCCCATAAAACTGCGTTGAGTTTCTTTGACTGTTCGACCTGAGCTGATAATGTTCTTATTGTACCGTTGTCACCGATCATTTTCTGAACTGCATTACAGAACTCACCTGTCTCGGGATCAAGGTAATCTTTTATGGCTTCACGGAAGCTTTCAATATAAAGAAGCTGGTTGATTATATAACGTCCCGAAAGATAGAGCTTATCAGTGTTTGCCGATTCAGGTGTCCTGTTTTCATACGAAGCACCGTAAGCAATATCAAAATCCCAGATAGGACCTGCATACATAATGTCTTCATCTTCAGGAAGGTAGAAAAATGTTGAGGAGTTATAGCCGTCCCAGTTTTTACAAAGCTCATTGATAAGATAAAGCTTTACAAGAGAATCAAGATCAACATATTCATAATAGTACTTACCGGTTTTTGTGTTATAGCCGTCTTCGCTGTAAACAGCATCTTCAAAATCCTGCCAGAACTGACTGATAAATGCACCTGTTTCTTTTGTGAGGTATTCGGGATTGCCTGTAACGACCGGTTTTCCTCTCTTAGTGACAAAACCTGACTGTTCGTTGGGATATCTTGATGTAAACTCAAGTTCGAGAAGATAAGCGTGATGGGTAGTGCCCTCTGACAGCTCAGGTTCAACAAGTCCTTCCACATATTTGTATGATCCGTTTGAATTTGCGGCGGCTTCAGTTTCTCCTGCACTATCAATAGTCGCTGTAACAACTACAGGATTTTCATAGGCATCGTTACCCTCGTTTGCCTCTTCAATAAGATCATCAAGGTTTTCAATATCGACTCTTGTATCGCCAACCTCTGTTTTCTCTGTCAGCAGATAAGTGCCTCTGTATTCACCGTCGTAATAAAGGTCAATGGCTTCGTAATAGGGAGTGTAGGGCATATTGAGATCCCAAGCCAATTGGAAGGTTATTGAGTTGTGTATAAATGTGTAGTCAAACATGTTTGCAAGAAGCACCCACTTCTTACAAGCCTCATCCTTGTTATCGTTAATAAGATCAGCCTTTGTTTTGATCTTTATCTGATAGGGTTTTTTGTTATAGTCGGTAAAAGTTGTGTTGCCTCTGCCCTTAAGCTGAGTGAGTTTATCGGAATGATCAACTTCGCCGTCTGTGCCTACAATTGAAATAAGACCTGTTGCTTCATTTGATTTTGATGTATCTACCCATGCTCTGCCGTAATTTACGGGATCGTCACTGACAAGATACATTGAACGGATATTTGCCGATTTCATTATGGTAAGTTCAGATTCACTGCCGTCTTTTGTTACCGTAACGGTATATTCATCCTGCTCAGCCTCAAAAAGTGCTGTCAGATCAAAAGCTGCACCGTTTTCAACGGTAACAGATCCTTTTTCTGTGGAGAATGTTACTTCTTCTGCATCGTGGTAAAGTGTAAGCTCGGAAATATCTGCTGAAGAGGGAAGCATAAGATATTTTTTGCCGTTAACGGTCTGAGTGTTTATAACAGTGTTTGCATCGTCTGCGTTTGCCATAAAATAAACATCAGAATCTGCGGCAAAAGCGGTTATGGACAAGCAAGCAAGAATCGCCAGAAGGATAATCGCTGTTATTGTAAATTTTTCGGATATTTTTTTCACTTAGGTTTCTCCTTTCATTTAAGTATATACTCCCGAACAGTTGAGTCGGAGGGGGATAGGATAAATTATTTAAAAAGATTTGTGAAGAATTCAATTATTGATTTGAACCAATTAATGATGATCTGGAAAAAGCTGAGAGAGGAAGAAGAGGAATCTGATGTTGAAGATGAAGATCCCGGATATACTTCTATTGTGTAATTGTCACCTTCCCATTCTGAAGTTGCATCAGAAAGCCAGTTGATTCTTGCATCAAGATAATCATTAAGGAAATTAATTGAATTAGAATAATTCTTTTCTTCACCGTCTTTAACGATTATTACATAATTTTGAATATCACTGTCCCAAATAACTGAGTTAAGTTTCTTTGACTGTTCGACCTGAGCTGATAATGTTCTTATTGTACCGTTATCACCGATCATCTTTTGAACTGCATTATAAAACTCACCGTTTTCAGAATCAAGTTGTGCCTTTATTGCATCACGGAAACTCTCGATACTAAGCAGTTGACTTATTAAATATCTTTCTGTAAGATAAAAATAGCTTGTATTTGCTGTTTCAGGTGCGCTATTCTGATATGAAGCACCGTATGCAATATCAAAATCCCATACAGGACCCGCGTACATAATGTCTTCATCTTCAGGAAGGTAGAAAAATGTTGAGGAGTTATAGCCGTCCCAGTTTTTACAAAGCTCATTGATAAGATAAAGCTTTACAAGAGAATCAAGATCAACATATTCATAATAGTACTTACCGGTTTTTGTGTTATAGCCGTCTTCGCTGTAAACAGCATCTTCAAAATCCTGCCAGAACTGACTGATAAATGCACCTGTTTCTTTTGTGAGGTATTCGGGATTGCCTGTAACGACCGGTTTTCCTCTCTTAGTGACAAAACCTGACTGTTCGTTGGGATATCTTGATGTAAACTCAAGTTCGAGAAGATAAGCGTGATGGGTAGTGCCCTCTGACAGCTCAGGTTCAACAAGTCCTTCCACATATTTGTATGATCCGTTTGAATTTGCGGCGGCTTCAGTTTCTCCTGCACTATCAATAGTCGCTGTAACAACTACAGGATTTTCATAGGCATCGTTACCCTCGTTTGCCTCTTCAATAAGATCATCAAGGTTTTCAATATCGACTCTTGTATCGCCAACCTCTGTTTTCTCTGTCAGCAGATAAGTGCCTCTGTATTCACCGTCGTAATAAAGGTCAATGGCTTCGTAATAGGGAGTGTAGGGCATATTGAGATCCCAAGCCAATTGGAAGGTTATTGAGTTGTGTATAAATGTGTAGTCAAACATGTTTGCAAGAAGCACCCACTTCTTACAAGCCTCATCCTTGTTATCGTTAATAAGATCAGCCTTTGTTTTGATCTTTATCTGATAGGGTTTTTTGTTATAGTCGGTAAAAGTTGTGTTGCCTCTGCCCTTAAGCTGAGTGAGTTTATCGGAATGATCAACTTCGCCGTCTGTGCCTACAATTGAAATAAGACCTGTTGCTTCATTTGATTTTGATGTATCTACCCATGCTCTGCCGTAATTTACGGGATCGTCACTGACAAGATACATTGAACGGATATTTGCCGATTTCATTATGGTAAGTTCAGATTCACTGCCGTCTTTTGTTACCGTAACGGTATATTCATCCTGCTCAGCCTCAAAAAGTGCTGTCAGATCAAAAGCTGCACCGTTTTCAACGGTAACAGATCCTTTTTCTGTGGAGAATGTTACTTCTTCTGCATCGTGGTAAAGTGTAAGCTCGGAAATATCTGCTGAAGAGGGAAGCATAAGATATTTTTTGCCGTTAACGGTCTGAGTGTTTATAACAGTGTTTGCATCGTCTGCGTTTGCCATAAAATAAACATCAGAATCTGCGGCAAAAGCATTTAATGCGAAGCATACTGACAGCATAAGAACAATTGAGCCGATAAGAAGAATTTTCTTGAGGTGTTTTGTCATTGTATGTTTCTCCTTTGTTTATAATTTATACACATTTATTA
>CAZTFS010000135.1:0-4163 GCA_964613045.1 uncultured Eubacteriales bacterium | reverse complement strand
CACAGAGTACAAATTATAAGAATTGGAAAGCAATTCTTGATTTGAAGACTTGTATTGAGTGTCGTTCAAGGCATGGTCAGATTTATCAGATCGATGAAGTTGTTGATCCTGCTCCGCCGTTGCATATTAATTGCAGATGTGATATTATACCAATGGAATCAGTTGAAGCAGGAAATGCCACTAAAAAAGGTGATGAAGGTGCTGATTATTGGCTTAAGCATTTTGGTAAACTGCCGGAATATTATGTATCTTCGAGGGATTTAGAAAAATTAGGATGGCGATATGGCAAACGACCTTCAAAGTTTGCACCAGGGAAAATGTATTCAAAAGGAGTTTATGAAAATTCTGACGGCCATTTGCCTGATGCACCGGGAAGAATATGGTATGAAGCAGATATAAATTATTATGAAGGCAGAAGAAACAGACACAGAGTTCTATGGTCAAATGACGGATTAATATTTGTAACATACGATCATTATGAAACTTTTTATGAGATTGTTTAGGAGATTACTATGGAAGAAAAGAAAATAATCACATTAGACTTAACTGATTGCAAATATTTAGGTGAATTGCATGAGCGAATCAGAGTTGCATTTGATTTTCCTGAATGGTATGGCGCTAATTTAAGTGCATTTGATGACTTGTTGTGGACCGAATGCGATGCTGAAGAATTGATAATTATTGGTGAAAATACTTTGCCAAAAGAATTTGAAAGAATCCTTTCTCAAATTCATAGAATACTAGATAAAAAAGTGAAGCAGACGCAAGAAGATCACATACTTTATGATGATATAAAACCATTTTCTTACAGAATTGATGGTTAAAATAAGTTACATAGACACATCTTTGGGGGGACGAAATGACACCCATGCAGAAACTTTTGAGAAATCAAGTTTTTTTATGAGCAATTTTTAAGGTTGAGTTCTGATCAAGCTTTTTTTTGCTACTAACAGGACTCGAACCTACGACATTTTTATAATCGCATATTTAAGACCGATATTCTGCTTATTTGGATTATTGGTCTTTTTCATTTTTCCTTGATTGTTTTGATTTTCAGATATGAAAAGTCTGTATTTATTGAATAAAAAAACAGCTTGTGATAAACTTTATATCAGAAAGTCGGGTGATAGGATGCAATCTTTGGTTTCAAAAGTTTTTATGTCGGTTTTGCGTTTGATCTTTCATTCTCCGTTATCTGACAGCTCAAAGCTCTCCGACAATGCAGCGAAGCTGACGAAAGATAAAAAATCAAGATACAGACCTTCAAAAAATTTTACACATACAAAGCATACAGCAAATGGAGTGAAATACGAAAAGCTTGTCAATCGCAATTGCAGCACAGACAAAGTAGTATTGATGCTTCACGGTGGCGGATTTAAAATTGAACTGAATGATTTTTATCGCCGACTTGCTGAAAAACACAGTAATATGTTCTGCGGAGCTACTGTTATAAATGTTGATTACGGCAGATTTCCCGAGCATCAGCTTCCGTCACAGATGTATGATGTTGTGAAAATATATTCGCATTTATTAGATGAGGGAATATGCAATTCAGATATTGTGGTTATCGGGGACAGTGCGGGTGCAACATTAGCTGTTACTTCCTCCTTGTGGCTCAGGGATAACGATTACCCGTTACCCGGACACATTGTCTGTTTTTCCTTATGGGCAGATGCAACATCAAGCGGAGAAAGTCGAATTACAAACGCATATACAGACCCGTTCTACGGAATTGCAAAACATAAAAAAACAGAAGATAATCTTCATCTTCTCAGAAGAATATCAAAATATGTTCTTAATGTTGACAGAACCGATCCGTATATATCTCCGCTATTCGGCAGTTTTAAAAACTTCCCTAAAGTCACACTGATCTGCGGAACTGCTGAATTGGATGAGAGTGACAATGACAGGGTTTATGCAAAAATGAAAAATGAAAATATTGATGCGGAGCTTCATAAATTTGAAGGCATGTGTCATTGTTTTCAGTTGTTTTCATTTCTGCCTGAAAGTAAAACAGCATATAAACTTGTAAAACGGAGAATAATGGAGGATACAAAATGAAAATTCTTGATAATGGTGATAAGCATTTATTGCCCATTTTGCCGGACATTGTTTTTAATAACCTTAACAAAAAAACTGAAAAAATTAAATTCATCGGCGGCGGTAGTTTCGGAAGAGTTTATAAAGCAGAACTTGACGATGGTACAACTATCGCAATTAAAGCATACAGAGTACAGGGGTCGCAGTATGAAGAAGCTGAACAGCTTGATCTTTTGTCCGGCAACACAAGTGTAAAAATGCCGAATGTTCTTTTTACTTATGAGGATGATGTAACGGCAATTTTAGCTATGACGTTTGTCAACGGTCAGAATGTATTAAACCCGGTATTTTTATTAAAAAGTAAAATACAAAAGCAACAGTTTGCTGATGATGTTGTTGCAGGTATGCTCGAATGGCATAGTGTAACAAACAATAAATTCGGTTCTCTGTCTGAACCTGTTTATGACAGTTGGTACGAATATTACAAAAATGAAAAGCAGAAACCGTGGCTTAAAGCACTGAAAGAATTATCCGAAAACGGGAAGTTCAGCAAGAAAAAGTTAAAACTTCTTTGCGAAGCAACAGAGATTTTTAACAGTATTCCGCAAGAAAGCACAGCCCCTGTTCTTATTCACGGTGATCTTAATATAATGAACATAATGGCTGACACCAAAACTCTTAAGCTAACCTCTTTTATTGACCCTTGCGGCAGCATTTGGGCAGACAGAGAATATGATTTATTTCAGCTTCGCAATATGTGGGGCGATGCATACGGATTATATAGAACATATAAAGAAAAATGCAACTTGTCCGAATATGCGGATTTCAGAGTTTCCTATTATGCTTCTATGCACGAAGCGGCAATGAGGCTCAAAGGCGGTCTGATTATGCCGTTGTGGGAAGATCTGAATAATGCACGATTAAAAAAAGAAATGAAAAAGATTAAAGAAAAGATGTGATCTGATGAATATAGGCGAACTTGTAACAGTTAAGACTATTGAAAATAAAGATGCTTTTGATGAAAAGCACACTCCTTACAGTGTAGAAATACGACTGTTTTCTTGTGTTCAACAAGGTGACATCGAATTGCTGATTGCACAACTAAAAAATCTTGATTCACTCATTGTTATGGGAAGAATGTCCGATGATGATTTGATGCAGCATAAATATATGGCTGTCAGTGCAATTACTCTTGCTACACGATATGCTATTCAGGGTGGACTTAACGAAAACAAAGCCTATGAATTTTCAGACAGAGTAATAAAAACTATTGATAAGCTTACTGATAAAAATGAAATATTTATGTGCTTAGGTATTGAAATAATAAATTTGACTCAGGATGTAAAAAAGAATAAGCAACAACCTGAATTTTCTCCGCACATAAGAAACTGCATAAAATATATAAATGAAAACATTTTAAAAAAAATCAGCGTGACTTCTGCCGCTAATTATTGCGGAATTTCAGCAGATTATTTATCACAGATATTTAAAAAAGAAATAGGAGAAAACCTCAGCTCTTATATTGTAAGACAAAAACTTGAAAAAGCAAAAATTCTGCTTCTCAGCGGAATGTCATCAAAAGAGATATGTATTGAGGTTGGCTTTTCTTCACAATCATATTTTGTTACTTTATTTAAACGCTATTATAATATGACACCATCCGATTATGTTAAATTGGCAAAAACGGAGCTATAAACCGATGGTTCAAAAAATGTAGTAAACGCAATTTTCTCTATCCCATTAAAGGGGCTGTATCAAAAGTCCCCGAAAAATAAGATAGAGCCAAGTACAGTCTTTTCTGCACTTGGCTCTAAATGTTTGGTATAATTTTAGTATGAAAAAAACAATCCCAAACACTAAAGGCTATACAAGATTCGGAAGAGTTTGTCAACTGAAAATTGAAGGATTCTACGAAAAAGCTTCTGCGGTTCACATTTATTTGAATTAAAATCAGCATAGATAATCAAAACTGAATAAAAGAAAGCCGGGGTTCCGAAAGAACCTCAGCTTTGCTGTGGAAAAAGTTATCGACAATGTGAACAATAATCACATAATTGATGTTAATAGTTAAAATTTCAGAGGCTGCATCAACAACATCTGCTTACGATGTTTTGATACAGCCC
>CAZTFS010000134.1:0-4179 GCA_964613045.1 uncultured Eubacteriales bacterium | reverse complement strand
CGACAAATTATTGTTTATGCTTTGTTCCGCTCCAGAACACCATGTCGGCAAGAAGAACTGCTCGCAGGGGAGCGGCTTCTGCTCCTCCTATTTTCAGTGGCTGAGCAAGGAGAAAATATCTGCCGGGACTTACATTGGACAGATCAAGATTTTCGATTATTGCAACATTTTCTCTGAGAAATGCCACGTGTGTTTCGGTCTGAGCTCCGTGAGTTCCCACGGAAAGTCCGTCCGTGCCGATAAGCTGAACTCCGCTGAATGCAATTTCTTCTGCGGCACTTTCCATAAACCATGCCTTCCCGTCAGACTTTACAAGCACACGCTTTGCCTTTTCGGGGAAGTTGCTGTTGACAAATTCACCCGTGATAGGACCGGCAGGAGCTTCTATAACATGACACTCGCCGATATAAACGCTCAGGTCTGCTTTCTCTATGGAGTCGCCGCCATCAATGAAATGCAGCGGTGCGTCGGCGTGAGTTCCGTTATGAAGTCCGGTGTGAATTGCTGACAGATTGCACGTGTCTCCGCCCGCAAGTGTGCTGATGACCTCGATATTTACATCGGGGTCACCTGGATATATCTCACATTTTGTTATATCTTTTGATATATCAATTATCTGCATAAAAAATCACTTATTTAAGATTAATTTTTGATTCCGTAAGCTGTACGGTGAGAATATAAAGAAATACCGTTACGATAGTCTTGAAATACACACCGGTAAAACCTATTGCAACGCCGCCGCTTGCCTGAACCTGTGCCACGATCAACGGGTCAACGGTCATTGTTATGCCTGATTGTTCAATAATGAGTGTAATATCGCAGAGCTTTTCGAGTCCGTAAGTCGCACCCTGTATAACAAAGATCGTCAATGCAAGATAGATTATAACACCGAATGTACCTAACTTGTGAAAAGGACTGATATTTGAAAGTGTTATTGCAAACATTATGAACATAACAAAAATACAGGCATTGAAAAGTCCGATGATCGCACTAATAATGAGGTATTTCTGATATACTATCTCTGCTCCGATACCAAAGCTCTGTGCAAAGGAATAGATCATGTCATAGATCTCTGCACCCTCCTGATTTTCAACGGTCCAGTATACGAAAACACCGACTATCGAAACTGCCACGAGTGCATAGCTGATAACTACCCATATAGATGAAGACAGCCATTTAGAAAAGATCAACGAGCTTGTTCTTACGGGAAGAGTCTGTGTCAGATATCCCTCTCTGCCGAAAAGACTCTTGTTTGCACCGAAAACAACAGAAGCGAAGGTAACGATAACTGCTATAAATGCAACAACAATAACTGCAATTGAACAGATAAATCTTAAAAATCCGCTGTTGAAAAGTGCGGAGAACAGCATTGCCACTATGGCAATTGCCGCTGCGAGATATATGTTGCCCATGCGTCTTGCACCGGCTTTAAGATCATGCTTAATCAACTTCCCAATCATTTCCGATAACCTCCTTGAATACTTCCTCCAGTGATTTTCCGCTTTTTCTGACATTATCAACCGAAGTGTTTACAAGAACTCTGCCGTGACCGAGGATAAGTATATGATTAAAGCTTGCCTCAAGGTCATTGACCATGTGAGTTGAAAGCATCAGCGTTGATTTCTGTGCATAGTTATCCATGATAACATTCAGAATGCTTTCTCTTGCCGCAGGGTCAACACCGCCGAGAGGTTCATCAAGCAGATAAAGTCTTGCAGCTCTTGACATTACGAGAAGAAGCTGAACTTTCTCCTGCATACCTTTTGACATTGTTTTTATCTTCTGCTTGGGATCAAGATTGAATCTTTGAACGAATTCCATTGCTTTGTTCCTGTCAAAATCATAGAAAAAGTCGTTGAAATAGTCAATGGCATCGATCGTTCTGAAATAATCGGCAAGATAAGTTGTGTCGGGCAGAAAAGCAGTATTTGCTTTTGTTACGACGCCCGGAGTACTGCCGTTAATGATTATCTTACCTTCATAGTCGTGAATACAGCCTGACAGAATCTTAAGAAGTGTTGTCTTGCCGCAGCCGTTGGGACCGAGAAGTCCGACTATCTTACCTGCAGGAATGTCAAACGATACATCGTTCAGTACAGTCCTTCCTTTAACATAGGATTTACTCAGGTTTCTTACTTTTATTGCATATTCCATATCGGACATTATGCATATTCCTCCTAACCTTCACTTTCGAGCAGGGACGTTATTCTGTTCTCAAGCTCTTTGACTTTATCATCGGCAGTGATAACCGTTTCAGTGAGCAATTGTTTATAATCGGCAATGGCTTTTGAGAGCTCTTCGGAGTGTATTCCGTCTGCTACAGCTTTTTCAGCCTTGGGAACAAGTACGCTTTTGAGCTTTCTGATGTTTCTTGTTCCGTTGAACTGAGGATATTTATCACAGACCGAATCGACAGTCCCCGTGAGTATATCCTTTACAAGTGAGAGTACCACGTCGTTATATGCGGCATCGTTATGGCTCATTTTGTTGAAAAACCATGTTCTTTCGGGGAACACGCAATATGCAGCATCGGGCTGAGAATCGACCTTTGTACTGACTGAACTCATAGAAGCCGAAGCGACATCGATCATGCCGTCTGATGAAATGTCTTTAGATTTGCAAACAGGTGCAATGCCGTTCCCGTAACCGCATATTTGATAAAACTTCATGCCCTTTGACTCAAGCTCCTTCGCTTTTGCCGGGAAGCTTGCCGTGAAATCATAAAGTCTTGTGATCTTTGCTCTGAGAGCGGTGTCCATACCCGTATAGCTGTCCGCAATCGCACTGAATCCGGCTGTGGGAACACTGCCCCACATCATTGTACAGTTTGAAATTAAACTTTTCTTTAACACGGATAAACATTTTTTGATAGTATTGTTTATTACTTCCGCAGGAAGCATGCCTATCATGGATGACATTGATGCGGCTTTGCCTCCGATTGAATCGAGAAGACCGGCAGGATCGTCAAGAAGCAGTTTGTCATCAAAAATATCGGCAATAAGAGAAGAACCGTCAAGGGCAGAAACAACATTCACGACCTTCTCAACATCGTTCTTCGACGAATAAAGATCCAGATACGCTCTGAGTACAACTCCGCCCAGACTTACACAGATAAAATCTACTTTTTCACAAGCATTTTCTGTCTTTACAAAGGATATAAATTCGTCAAGCTTTGCAGCAATGTCATAGGCATCGCCGAAGGGATCGTAAGCAAAATAGAAGAGCTTATCCTCACCGACGGATTCACCTAAAGCTTCCATGGGGATCATTTTGTATATAAATTTCTTTTCGCTTTCGCTGCATTCTGCAACACTTTTGTTGTATGAAACAGTGATGATATTGTGCTTTTTTGTCCCGTCTTCGTTGACTGCCAGCGGTTCGCATGTCTCCTGAGCGATCGCAGCGATCTTATCTGAAAATCCTGCATCTTTTCTGAAAAGCATCACTTTCATTAATGAACCTTTGAGTTCTTCAACTATTGCTTTTGTGTCGATTGTGACAGGCCATGCATCCTTTATTTTGTTTCCTTGGTCATCAGCAAGTATCAGCTTTGACTGACCGATTCCGGGAATGACAATAACTGGATTGTTATTCATAAGCCCCTCCTACTATATTATATCTAATATATAATATCACAGCAGATATATCATTGCAAGCAAATAATACAAAATTTGCCGCCTAAAAATTATAAGGTAAATTTTCGTCATTTTACATAAATTTTCAAATTACTGAAATTGGGTGTTGTAAAAGCAGAATATGTATGTTATAATGAACTCATTCATTAGATAATTTAAATGAAAGGTAGAGATATTAAATGAAAAATAAACTTATTTCTGCAATTCTTGTTGTTTTACTTCTTTGCTCATCCGTAGCAGTTTTGTCGTTTGCCGGCGGAGTCAAGCTCGGTGACGTTGATAAAGACGGCGAAATTACTGCTGCAGATGCCAGACTTGCATTGAGAGCTTCTGCTCAGCTTGAAGCTCTTGACGAAGAAGCACTTGTTGCTGCAGATGTAAATTTCACCGGTAAGATAACAGCAGCAGATGCAAGACTTATTTTAAGATATGCTGCAAATCTTGAAGAACTTCCTACAGAAGCAGAATCAGACACAGGTAATGAAGAACCCTCATCAGAGGAGCCTGTTTCTGAGGAGCCCACTACAGAGGAGCCTGTTTCTGA
>CAZTFS010000133.1:0-4271 GCA_964613045.1 uncultured Eubacteriales bacterium | reverse complement strand
TTTTTGCTTTACGGAAACTCAGTTTTCTATAATGTAAAAAAGCTGTCACACTTCACGGTGAGACAGCTTATATATTCTGTTAAAGACTGTTTGTCATTGAAAGATGCTCAACATAAAACGGTTTTACATTATTGACAACTGTCATACCGCCAGAGAAAGAGCATTGTCTATATGCATATCGTAAGCTGCAGTATCAAGCTCCGCTTCCTCTGATTCTGCCACACCGTAAGCTGTCAATACTTGTTATAGATTATGCCGGCTTTGTTAAAAGAGAACTGATCTGAAATATCATATAATTCCGCTTATAACTTAAGGGTAAATATAATCATGGTACACAGATGTATTCGGTTTACATAGCGTATGGCCCGTGATATATAAATTCAATTTTCTTGCTTTGAAACAAGATTGAAGAAAAAAAATAAAAAAGATTGAAAAATATGAAAAATTATGCTACTCTGTAATTAAAGTATATAGCTGTTTTTTTATTTTTACGGAGGAAGTGCCATGAATACTGTTCTGAAACCCTTATTTACCGTTTTTACCGCCATTTCGATTTTTCTGTCAAACCTGTTTTTCCCTGGGACACTTGCACCCGAGAGTGAAAATTTTAATTTTTCATATCTTGAATATCCCGATGAAGCAATAATCACCCTTGAAGAAGCAGGTCTTACCGAAGCAGAACTGGTGGGCAGAGCTTCTGCAGAGCTACCCGAATATGTGCAGTCGGGCGGTTATGATGATATTAACGGTATCACGATCTCCCCCTATTACACCGCTGAAATAAGCAACACTCAAATTCCTGTTTATGCATCAGTCGTATTTATCCGTGCTGATGACACGGGAACGCTTCATTCATATTCTGAGATTTATGTTGAGCCTGACACCGAGTTTTCATTCAATATTGAACTGACAGGTTCTATGGTTGAACTTAAAAATGCAATAGTCCTTCCCGCTTCACACGGGGTAAAGCCCCAATGTAAAGATAATACCGTGAAAGCAACAATAAATAAAACAGGTATTTACACATTTCTTTTTAACGGTGCCGACCAATATTACGGCTATACTCTTTTTGTCCGTGAAAAAATTGATGAAGATGCAGAAATTGCAGCTTACATTGAACAGTACGGTGAAGAAAACGTAATCGTGGTTGAAAAAGGTGTACTTGAGCTTGATTATGCAAATTTTGTCTCAGAAGAAGATCTGGTGATCTATCTCAAAGAGGGGGCATACATTATTGCAAATCATCATTATGATATCAACAGTGCAGAGGATGAAAACTTATATATCGAACAAAATGCATTAACGGACAATTCCGTAGGTCTTACAAGATATCCGTTTATCAATTTTTATAACTGTAACAATATCACATTCACAGGCAGAGGTGTAATTGACCTTACACGGCTTGACAGAAGAGAACGCAGAGGTGTAGTTTTTACTAACTGCAGCAATATTAATGTTAGCGGAATAAAAATAATTAATTCACCCGAATGGTCATTTATTGCCTACAGCTGTACGAATCTATCTGTTGAACAGGTCGATATCATCGGTAACCGAGGCAACTGTGACGGCTTTGCTATCTGCAATACCGAAAACGCAACGATAAACAATTGCTTCGCAAGAGTTGCGGATGATTCGTTTGAAGTTAAAGCTCTCGGCGGCAATACGGACAGTAAGAATATTACATTCTCAAACTGCATCGCTTGGGGCGGTTACGCAAGATGCTTCGGCATTACGGGAGAAGTCAACAGGAAAATATCCGATGTTACGTTCCGTGACTGTGCGGTTATTTACCGTGACGGTGTTTGGGATAATGACAGGATAGGTTCACTCGTAGTTGTAGCTGAACAGTGTGAAGGCAGTATTGACGGCGTTCTTTTTGAAAATATTGAGATATTCCGTGATGAAGGCAGAGCCATTCTCGTAAAAATCTACGATGAAGAAAAAGAGAATTTTGAAATTAAAAATGTAAAATTCAAAAATATTTCTTACACGTCATATCTGCCGTCCAAAATTGCAGGTAACGGCAGTAAAACAAATACGGTAGAAGTAGACCTTGAAAACATAAGTGTCTGCGGAAAACAATTAAGTTCCCCGAATTTTGCATTCCTGACAGGACTGTTTTGCGACGTAACACTTAAGTGATTTTCATCTTAATATAATTAATTTATCGAATAATACAGAACCGGACAGAGCATAACCTGTCCGGTTTTTCTGTCTGTCCGCCTTGTTTTATCCGTTGACGGAGCAGACTTATTCTGTTTACCTTCGGTGTTTGTTGACAACAAAAATATAATATGATAAAATTATTTCACTACAACTGAAAGGTTTTTTTAGAATGAAAAAAATGTTGTCTGCTTCTTTGATGTGTGCCGATCTTACAAATCTTTTACCTGACATAAAAGAGCTTGAAAAAGCCGGCACAGATTACCTGCATATTGATATTATGGACGGAAGTTTTGTCCCCAATATTACGCTGGGTTTTGATCTTGTCAATTCAATTAAAAAAGTTACGGATATTCCTCTTGATATTCACATGATGGTCAACGAACCGTCGAAATTTATCGACAGAATGGATCTTTCCGAAAATGACATATTATGTGTTCATTACGAATCGGAAATACATATTCACCGCACCCTTGAAATGATCCGAAATAAAGGTTGCAAGGCAGGTCTTGCACTAAATCCTCAGACTCCCGTTGAAAATATCAAGTATCTTACGGATTACATCGATATGCTTCTGATCATGACTGTTTCTCCTGGTTTTGCAGGTCAGAAAATGTTTAACGGTGCAGAGAAAAAAGTGAGCGATGCCGGAAAACTATTGGCTGATTGGAATCGTGCAGACATGCTCATTGAGGTTGACGGCAATATAAGTCTCGAAAACGGCAAAAAGCTTTCCGACTGCGGAGCCGATATTTTTGTTCTGGGCACAAGTGCATTATTTTTAAAAGACAAAGCTGTCAGCGATGCTGCGGAAGCTTTCAGAGAATTTCTGAGGTAAAGTTTATGTATAATAATATTCGTGCCGCTGTTGTCGGCAGTATTAATATGGATCTGATCCTCAATATGCCGAGAGTTCCCGAAACGGGTGAAAACGTTTTGGGTACGGACTACGGCTATGCCAACGGCGGCAAAGGTGCAAACCAAGCCACTGCGTTAGCTAAATTGGGTTCAAAAGTCAAAATGATAGGCAAAGTGGCAAATGACCCTAACGGAAACAAGCTTATTGAGAATTTAAAAAACAACAATATTGATGTTTCGGGCGTTGCAAAGGACGGTTCACAGACAGGTCTTGCAGCAATTATTCTCGACGGCGAGGGAAGAAACAGAATCGTTGTTTATGAAGGTGCAAATACTGAAATAGAGCCGCAAAAGGCAGTAAAATCGATAGGAACCGATATTGACCTTTTACTTGTGCAGTTTGAAACAAACGAAGAAGTCGTTATAAACTGCGTAAACCACGCCGTTAAAAACAACATAACAACTGTTATTGACTGCGGTCCTGCCAAGGATTTCCGTCTTGAAAAAATGCAGGGCGTAACAATATTATCTCCCAACGAAAGCGAAACAAAAGCACTGACAGGCATTTACCCTGATAACAGGGAAGATATTTTAAACGCATCGAAAATATTAAAGGAAAGAAGCAAGGCTGAATTTATTGTACTTAAGCTCGGTTCAAGAGGCTGTTCCCTCTGGGACGGAAAAATGCTGAAATTTTTTTCCTCTTACAAAAGTAATGTTGTTGACACGACAGCCGCAGGCGACTGTTTTACTGCCGCATTGGCATTGGAATATGTCAAAAGCGGTGATATTTGTGCCGCCTGCGATATGGGTAACAAGGCAGGTTCAATCGCTGTAAGCAGAATGGGTGCACAAAGCTCAATGCCTACGGTGGAAGAAATATCTGATGTGAAATAACAGTGCGAAAATTTTTAATTTCTGCATGAAAAAAACGATCTGCAAAATATCCGGCTCCGAGCATGTTGTACGGAGCCTTTTTTGTATTCAACAAAACTGTAAATATCAAATATAAACAACAAATTGCCAAATGTGTTGACAATGTGCTTTCATTTATGATATACTAAAAAAGAAAAATAATGAAAAGAGTGGTTTGATGAAAACTAAGTTAAAAAAGCTACTGTGCGGTGTGCTTGCACTTGTACTTGCATTTTCCGCAATGATCTCTGCCGGTGCTCAGGAGCGTAATACCGAAACCTTGAGCATTTCTGCGTCATCTTCATCGTCTTCCGATAGCTTCAGTGACATACTGC
>CAZTFS010000132.1:2133-4528 GCA_964613045.1 uncultured Eubacteriales bacterium | reverse complement strand
ATATGTGGGAATGGGATACTGGAAACCTCTGCCGTTGGCATCGCCTTCGATCATTGTTTCAATGAAGGCTCTGTTTATCATGTCCATTTCCTTTTTGCAATCCTTATATTTAAAGTCCATTTCCTTGCCGCCGACGATTGCGTTCAGCTCAGCAAGGTCGTTGGGAACTGTCCAGTCAAGAGTGATGTTTGAGAACGGAGCCTGAGTACCCCATCTCGAAGGAGTATTTACGCCGTAAATAAAGGATTCGATGCACTTTTTGACCTGATCGTAGCTGAGATTGTCTGTTTTTACGAAGGGTGCAAGGTAGGTATCAAATGATGAGAATGCCTGAGCACCTGCCCATTCATTCTGCATGATTCCGAGGAAGTTGACCATCTGATTGCAGAGAGTTGCCAGATGCTTTGCGGGAGCAGATGTGATCTTGCCTGTTACACCGCCCAGACCTTCCTGTATAAGCTGTTTGAGTGACCAGCCTGCACAGTAGCCTGTAAGCATGGAAAGGTCATGAATATGAATATCGGCATTTCTGTGAGCATTTGCGATATCATCATCGTATATCTCGGAAAGCCAGTAGTTTGCAGTGATTGCACCTGAGTTGTTAAGGATAAGACCGCCGACAGAGTATGTGACAGTGGAATTTTCTTTAACTCGCCAGTCTGTAACCTTTACGTAGCTGTCAACGATCTCCTTATAGTCGAGGATCGTGGACTGCATATTACGCATTTTTTCTCTTTGACGACGGTAAAGAATGTAAGCCTTTGATACATCGGCATAGCCTGCCTGTATCAGAACTGATTCAACGCTGTCCTGAATATCTTCAACTGCGATCTGATGATCCTTGATCTTAGGCTCAAAGTCGGCAGTGACCTTCAGTGCAAGAAAGTCGATTATGTTATCCGTGTATTCTTTTTCCAATGCATCAAAAGCCATTTTGATAGCATCAGAAATCTTTTGCAGATTGAAATCTGCTGTTTTTCCGTCACGCTTGATTACTGTATACATACCTGTCTCTCCCGTTTTTTGAAATTTGCAATTTACAATGAACAATGCACAATTCTGTGATACTGAAAGCCGACTGCTGAATTGTATATTGTACATTGTAAATTCTTTATTTAATGTTTTCGTGCATTACTAAGTATAATGTATCAGTTGTGCATTTGTCAATAAGTTTAGCACAATATGTTGTAATTTGTTGAAAATGCTCATACAATATGTTGAATTATTTGCCCCCTGATTTGTGCATTTGGGATATAGTGGACAATTTTGCTTAAAAAGTCGTTCAATTCACTTTCGCAGGGAGATGAAAAACCCTCTTCAATAAGGTCGCCGGAATCCGCAAAAGGCTGTAAAAAGTACCTCTCATTGCCCTTTAACCATTCGCCGATGGATTCAAAATCATTGCTTTTGTGCAATTCGCTCATGACAGTTGTGCGGAATTCAAATTCCACATTTCCCGACATGAGAAATTCTGTACTTTCACATATTCTGTTCATATCAAGCTCATTGATACCTGCTGTCAGAGCATACTTTTCGGGGGAATTTTTAATATCCATTGCCACATAGTCAAGCAACCCGTCATTACACAGCTTTTTTAACACATCGGGCTGATAGCCGTTAGTGTCGAGCTTTACGGCATACCCCATGCTTTTGATCTTTTTTATAAAATCATACAGATCGGGCTGTAAAGTCGGTTCTCCTCCCGAAATGCAAACGCCTTCAAGCACGTTTCTTCGTTTTTCAAGATAGCTGAAAAATTCATCTTCATCAATTCTGTCATTATTCAGACGGGTAACAAGTGACGCATTATGACAGAACGGACAACGGAAGTTGCAACCGCCTGTAAAGACTGTGCAGGCAACTTTTCCGGGGAAGTCAAGAAGAGTTAATTTTTGAAGACCTTTTATCAGCATATTGATACATCCTTTTTTATTTTGTATAACAAATAAAGAACGGGCAGAACTTCTGCCCGTCCTTTACTTCATAAAACGAGTTTATGGGCAAGAAACATACCGCCTACCGTTTAAGGTAACACCTTACGGTGGTAAGTATAATATAATGAGAGAAATTTGTCAATAAAAATACCGGCACCCGAGGCGTTATGCTTCGGGTGTTTTATATGGGTTTTATGTTGTCGGTGCGTTCAAGAATATAGTCGGTTGAGGTGCTGTAGATATCGGCAAGTTTAATGAGAATATCGGTGGGGATATCACGGAACCCCTGCTCATAACGATAGTATTGAGGCTGAGGCATATCAAGCATTTTAGCAATTTCTCTTTGAGTTAAGTCATGGTCTTCACGCAGTTCACGAATTCTTTTATAGTATCCCATTCTATACCCTCCGATAACCGTTTGGATATCTTGACAATACTATAAAAGTATGCTAAAATCGAGC
>CAZTFS010000132.1:0-2033 GCA_964613045.1 uncultured Eubacteriales bacterium | reverse complement strand
ATGTGGATGCGTGGGAGACTGAAAAATTATCAGATGATGCAAAGGCATACATTCAGCAGCATGTTGATTTTGTAAATTCTAATACATACAATAACCTTATGACAAATGCATCATTTTATAATGCATTATGGCAGTATGAGTCAACAGACCGTAATTTTACTGCATACACTGCATGGGAAGTGCTTGGTGATGTAGGAGAAATTGCATCATTAAACTTTAATAATTTGTTTGTTACCGATAATCCTTATGATGTCATACTTGCCGATGTTTTGTCCGGATATGTGGTTGACAATACGATAGTGAATATTTGTGAAAAAACTCTTGAAGTAGTTTTTGATGTAGATAAAATAGCAAATAGTATCATAAAGACACTTGATATAACAGATACAACTACATTAAAAGATACAACAGAAGCTATAAAATCATATCTTAGTGAATCTAAAAAGAAATTCATTGACGGTGTATTTTTCTCAACAGAGGAATATGATTTTGAGAAAAAGCATCCCGGAGCTTATGAAACGTTGAGTTCGTTATTCCCAAAAGTGAAAGATGATAAATGGGATGATATTTTTGGTAAATTGAAAAACACATCTACTATTATCGGCTACATAAACACAGGTTCTGATGTGGTAGGTTGTTTCTTCGATGCTTATCAGAAATATCTGATTGCTCAGACTCTTGTTGAGTCGCAAAGCGAAGTTTTGGGTGCATTAATGGTTGCAGGTTATTATTTACCGCCGATTGCACAAGATTTGTTTGTTGAGGCTTTAACTGATTATTTGGATGTCATAGATTATGATTCTTCTTTTTCTGCTGTATGTAATTATGCACTGGGCGGAAGTATAAAGAATGTGTATAATATATTAAAAGAAGGTTTGAAAACAACAGTTTATAGCGGTATTGCAAAAATGTTGGGTGTGGCTGCA
This sequence comes from uncultured Eubacteriales bacterium, assembly GCA_964613045.1. Classification (GTDB taxonomy): domain Bacteria; phylum Bacillota; class Clostridia; order Oscillospirales; family Acutalibacteraceae; genus UBA1081. The sequence goes on along the minus strand of CAZTFS010000132.1, from coordinate 1,107 downwards.
GGAAATGTAAATGCAGTTGCGTTTACATATAATACCACATATTCACTTTTGGATTATTTTTCAGGTTTGGGTGAAGGGGCTGTGTTGTTTTTCTTGTTGGATTCTGCCGCAATGCTTGAAGATGCATTATTAACTGTTGTACAATCCAATGCAAATAATTTAAAGAATGATTCAACATTGGAAAAGGCAAAACTTTTTGATGCTTCATGGTCAACATTGCAAGCAGTTGAGCAATACACATATAATGGATTAAGCAAATATATTTCATCCATTAAAAAACAAAACACGTTTATGTTTGCTATAAAAACGACTGTAGGTGGTTTCTTTGCTAAGTATTTAGCAATGAAAGAATTGAACAAGAAGAACAGTGATGCGGATACTGCAATTCAGGTTGCAGTTATGTTTGAGGGTGAATGGAAGAATTCAAGTTGTCACGATAAGAACAGTCAGGTTTCTAAAGTCGTCTCTGTAAAATGTCCCACGGATGTATTTGTATATGATGAATCAGAAACTTTAGTTCTTTCTATAGTTGATACTAAAATAGAAGTATGTGATATTTACATTGCGGCTACAGTTGACGGCAATGAAAAGATTTTTGCATTACCTGATACCGGCAAGTACAATATAAAAATTGTCGGTACTGATGACGGAACTATGGATTACGGCATTTGCGATTTGCTGAATAATGAAATTACGGAATATACAGAATTTGAAGACATTTCACTTTCAAAAGATTGTGTATATACAGGTGTATTGGATGATAGTGAAACTGATTATGACTTAACTCTTGATTATTGGGTATGCAAGCACCCTGACGACAACCACGACGGAATCTGTGACGCATGTTCAGAGGACTTCACAAAGTCATGTTCATGCAACTGTCATTCAAATGCATTTATGCAGTTCCTTCACAAGATTCTTTGTTTCCTTTACAGAATCTTCGGCATGGAGCAGTATCGTTACTGCGGTTGCGGTAAGGCTCATTGGTAACATAAAAATAAATAACGCAGGGGCATTTGCTCCTGCGTTTGCTGTTATATTGAATGTCTGAATTACTCATGTTTACAAAAAAACAACCACCCTATTGGGTGGTAATTTCAAGTTCCG
>CAZTFS010000131.1:0-4546 GCA_964613045.1 uncultured Eubacteriales bacterium | reverse complement strand
AAATCTTAACAAAAGATAACGCTTTTTGATTAAGAATAAAACTTGACAAAAAAGAAATATGTGTTATAATATCAAAGAAATATAAATAGTATTTACGGGAACCAGCTGACTGCAGAGGATGTTGGTTCTCTTATGCTTTTTTAAACAAAAACACAAATTATCAGTTAAAATTATGATTCAGATAATTTTACAGATAATAAATCAAGATGAATAAAAAAAAGGAGCGTGCCTTATGGAAATACAACTGCAGGAACTTATTGATCAAATTAAAAAAGATGGTGTAGAGGCAGCCGAAACCGAGGCCGAATCTATACTTAACTCCGCAAAAGCTGAGGCTGAAAAAATCATTGCTGATGCACAGACAGAAGCAAACAAGATCTTGATTAATGCAAAAAACGAGAATGGGCGTATTGTGAAATCAAGTGAAGATGCAATCCGTCAGGCAGGACGAAATCTGCTTATCTCTTTCAGAGAAAGCGTTTCTAGAGAGCTCAAGGCTATTATCGGAGAAAATGTGACAGCAACATATTCATCGGAAAACCTGACACAACTTATTTTGAATATTGTTGAGCGTTGGGCAAGCCTGCCGGATGCAGAGGATATAACAGTAATTCTCAACAGTGATGAGTTAAAATCACTTGAAGACAACCTGATTTCATGCCTTAAAAACAAAATGCTTAAAGGAGTTACTTTAAAAGCAAACGATAATTTTGATGGTGGTTTTCGTATTGCCGTAAATAACGGCAGTGCATATTATGATTACTCTGCCGAGGCAGTAACAGACATGCTTTCAAACTATCTCAGCCCTAAAGTTGCCGAACTTTTGAAAGAGGCGGAATAATTATGGCTGAATATTATTTGATATCACAGTTGCCATCTTTGGACGGAATCAGTGAAAACATGCCGATACCAATTACAGAGGAACGATTTTCAGAATTATGTGACCGTTTTTTAAGTAAAAAGGCAAAAGGTGAAATGAAAAAATTAACACTTGTTCCACCACAAAATCCTGAAAAATCAAATTCAGCTCTGATCGAAGCATGGAACAACGGTGAAAGGAATCTGAGGCTTGCTCTCGGAAAAGTCCGTGCAGATAAAATGAAAAAGTCTTTTGATACGGGAAATATAACTTTTTCAGCAGAGCTGATAAAGGCGGCAAACACAGCGGTTGAGACAGAAAGTCCTATGGAAGCGGAAAAATTCCTTTCCGATTATCGTTTGAATTTTTTAGAAACGCTCAGACCAATGGATAATTTCTCAGTAGATTTTGTCTTTTATTACGGGCTTAAATTGAAACTGCTCTTGCGGATAAGACAGTTTGATATAAAAGTCGGAGAAGACGAATATAAAAATATTTACAACTCCATTTTGAATGGAGACAGGTTGGAGGCTATATGATGACCGAAAATACAGGAAAGGTTGTAAGCATTAACGGAAACCTGGTGTCTGTTGAATTTAACGGCAATGTTTCCATGAACGAGATATGCTATGTTAAGGTGGACAACACTACACTTAAAAGTGAGGTTATCCGTATACGTGGAAATATTGCACAGATACAGGTCTATGAAATGACAGGCGGTATCAAATGCGGAGACGAAGTGGAGTTTACCGGTGATATGTTATCTGCAGAGTTGGGCCCCGGTCTGTTGGGACAGATATATGACGGTCTTCAGAATCCGTTACCTGTTCTTGCCGAGCAGGCGGGCTGGTTCCTGGAGCGTGGAATTTATGCAGACGGATTAAACACCGAAAAAAAATGGGAGTTTACCCCCACAGCACACATCGGTGACACCTTACGTGCAGGTGAGTACATCGGAACAGTCCCCGAGGGACCTTTTACACATAAAATTTTTATTCCTTTTTATCTGTTAGGAAATTACACACTGAAATCAATTGCAGAAAAAGGAGAATACACCGTAAAAGATACGGTTGCGGTTATTACCGATGAGCGTGGACGAGATATTTCGGTTTCAATGTCCTTTAAGTGGCCTGTTAAGCGTGCTGTAAAATGTTACAGCGAAAGATTGGCTCCCGTTGAAACAATGGAGACAAAAGTGCGTCTTATTGATTCCTTCTTCCCCGTTGCCAAGGGAGGAACTTACTGCACTCCCGGACCTTTCGGTGCAGGCAAGACCGTGTTACAGCACACTACTTCAAAATATGCCGATGTTGACATAGTTATTATTGCCGCTTGCGGTGAGCGTGCGGGCGAAGTCGTTGAAACACTGACCGAATTTCCCGAGCTTACAGACCCAAAAACAGGCCGTTCCCTTATGGAGCGTACCATTATTATATGCAACACATCTTCTATGCCGGTTGCATCCCGTGAAGCCTCCGTTTATACCTCGGTAACACTTGCCGAGTATTACCGTCAGATGGGACTGAACGTTCTGCTTCTGGCAGATTCCACATCACGTTGGGCACAGGCACTCAGAGAGATGTCGGGCAGACTTGAAGAAATTCCGGGTGAAGAGGCTTTTCCGGCATATCTGGAATCTTATATTGCGGCATTTTATGAAAGAGCAGGATATGTACGTCTGCCTGACGGAAACACAGGCTCTGTCACGATCGGCGGCACTGTTTCACCTGCAGGCGGAAACTTTGAAGAGCCTGTAACACAGGCGACGTTAAAGGTTGTAGGTGCTTTCCACGGTTTATCCCGTGAACGCTCAGATGCAAGAAAGTATCCGGCAATAGATCCGCTTATCTCCTGGTCTAAATACAAAAGTGTTATTGACCAAAAAAAATCCGAATATTGCAAAAACATTATTCATCACGGTGATGAGATCGGCTCAATGATGAAGGTTGTAGGTGAAGAAGGCACCACCATTTCCGACTATATTATATACTTAAAAGAGGAAATGCTTGATGCTGTATATCTGCAGCAAAACTCTTTTGATTCAGTAGAAGCGAACTGCGGAACTCTGCGTCAGCGTTATGTTACCGACAAACTTATATATGTTTTAGGCAGTGAATATGCAGTAAATAATAAGGATGAAGCCCGTAATTTCTTTAACCGTATGCGTCAGAAGTTTATCGACTGGAATTATACCGAATTTGAAAGCGATGCATTCAAAAAGGCGGAAGCCGAAATTGATGCACTATACGAAGAAGGTAAAGGAAAAATCGGATGTGAAGCAGAGATTTTATTAAAGGACGGTGAGTAAGAATGAATAAAGTATTTAACAGAATTGAATCTATCACCGGCAATGTCATTACCGTAAAGGCAACAGGCATTCGGTATAACGAATTGGCTCAAATAAATACACGCTTCGGAAAATCACTGGCACAGGTCAATAAAATTGAGGGCGACATTGTTTCACTGCAGGTATTTGCAGGCGGTCAGGGTGTTTCGACCGGCGATGAAGTGCGATTTTTAGGTCATGAAATGCGTGTGTCATTCAGTGAAGATCTGTTAGGCAGAATCTTTAACGGGTCAGGCGAACCGAGAGATAAAGGCCCTGCACTTACGGATAATATGAAACCTATCGGCGGACCCTCCGTTAATCCCACGAAACGAATTCTTGCAAATCGTATGATGAGAACAAATATCCCCATGATAGATATGTTCAACACCTTGGTCGTATCGCAAAAGCTGCCGATTTTCTCCATTTCGGGTGAGCCTTACAACCAGCTGCTTGCACGTATTGCCATGCAGGCGGAAGCCGATGTTATCGTGCTTGGCGGAATGGGTCTTAAATATGACGATTTCCTCTATTTTAAGGATGAACTTTCAAAAGGCGGAGCATTAAGCAAAACGGTAATGTTTATTCATACCGCATCTGACCCAACTGTTGAATGTATGATGATCCCCGATATGACTTTGGCTGTGGCTGAGCAATTTGCACTTCAAAACAAAGACGTATTGGTGTTGCTTACCGATATGACTAACTTTGCCGATGCCATGAAAGAAATTGCCATTACACAGGAACAGGTGCCTTCAAACCGAGGTTATCCCGGCGACCTTTATTCTCAGCTTGCCTCCCGTTATGAAAAGGCTGTTGACTTTGCAGATTCAGGTTCGGTCACTGTTCTGGCTGTTACCACAATGCCCGGTGATGATGTAACACATCCCGTTCCCGATAATACAGGTTACATTACGGAGGGACAGTACTATCTTAAAGGCGGCAGAATTGAACCCTTTGGTTCTCTTTCCCGACTCAAACAGAATGTAAACGGAAAAACCCGTAAGGATCACCGAGCACTTATGGATGCCATGATACGGTTGTATTCCTCTTATAAAGAAACCGTAGAAAAGAAAAATATGGGCTTTGCAATGAGCCGTTGGGACGAAAAACTGCTTAAATACGGCGGGCTTTTTGAGAGCAAGCTGATGGATCTGTCGGTCAATCTGTCCCTTGAAGAAGCTCTTGATCTGGGTTGGAATATATTAGCCGACTGTTTCAAAAAAGATGAAACAGGAATTAAGTCAGACCTTACTGATGAATTTTGGCCTGAAAAGTAAGGAGGACTGTAATTTTGGCAAAAATCAAACTAACCAAAAACGAGTTAAAGGTACAAAAAGATGCTCTTAAAATGTACCGCA
>CAZTFS010000130.1:0-4664 GCA_964613045.1 uncultured Eubacteriales bacterium | reverse complement strand
CAAAAATTCCCGATAATGCTGACGCATATCGGGAATTTTTAACGCATTATTGTGCCAAAAGTTCATATTTTAAAGAAATACTTCCTTGCGGGTAGTCGGCGAATGCAGTCCCGTTTTTTCTTGCAAACAAGAATTTGAATCAGTGAGTAGTATCGAATAATTTAAATTTTGTATGGATTTTTTATTTTACTTATGCTATAATGGAAAAAATTATTAATTTCAAGAGGTGCGACATGAAAAAACTTCTTTCGATTATTCTGAGTCTGGTTATTGCTCTTTCTTCATGCATGATCCTTGCTTATGCTGAAGATGACGATGCAATGACCTTTGCTGTTGCTTCCGACCTGCACTATGTAGACACAAGAACGGAAGAGTTTGATGTTTATACACCGGACAGCGAGCTTTTCTGGTACGCAAACCGCCGTGCCGCTATGGAGGATGAAAGCGGATATATTATTGACGAATTTCTCAGACAGTGTGCCGAGAATGACGAAGTTGAGTTTGTTCTTCTTTCCGGTGACCTTGTTGATGACGGAAAAGCTGATCAGAGTCAGCATTGGGCGGTAGCAGAAAAGCTTCGTGCCTTCGAGGCTGAAACAGGCAAACAGGTTTATGTTATCAACGGCAACCACGATGCCGCTATTCATGAGAATTGTGCTACAACTTTTGACGAGTTTAAAACTATCTATTATGAGTTCGGTTATGATGAAGCTCTTGAAACGGTTGAAGGTGACTGCTCCTACACCGCAGATCTTGGCGATAAATACAGACTTATCGCACTTGACACATGCCATGATACGGCTTCAACAGAAGACGGTCTGACAAGTGAAATGGTTCAGTGGACGGTCGATCAGGCTGAAAAGGCACAGGAAGACGGCAGATATCCTATCCTTATGATGCATCACAATCTTAACGATCATCTTCCCCTGCAGCGTATACTCAGCCGTAACTTTATCGTAAAATATCATTACACAACTGCAACACTCTTTGCCGATGCAGGTATCAAGCTGGTGTTCTCAGGTCATGAACACTGCAGTGACGTTGCCGACTACACAACACCCTCGGGCAATACAATCTACGACTTTGCAACAACATCACTTACCATGTACCCCCTTCAGTACAGAATTATCACATGCACCGATGATGAAATAAAGTATGAATCAGCAACGATTGAAAATATTGATACAGCCGCACTTAACGAAGCATCAGGCTATCAGTACACAGATGCTATGCTTAACGCAATGAATGCAGGCATGAACGACTATGCACTCGGCTTCCTCAGAACAGGCGTTCAGTACAGACTTGAGCTCTCACTTTCCATGGAAAAAATGGGTATCAGTGAGGATGCGATATATTACAACCTTGTAAAAACAGCAGTTGACAGACTTACAGGTATACTTGAGATGCCTCTTTACGGTGAAAACTCCGTACAGGCAAAGGCAAAGGAATACAATCTTGTTATACCCGACAGTGATTACGAGAATCTGTGGGATCTTGCAATGACGCTTGTTTCAATGCATTATGCAGGCGAGGAGAATGTAGATCTTTATTCTGCTGAGGTTACCATACTTCTCAGAAGTGTTGCAATGATCCTTAAAGATGTCCTTGCAGGAACTGAAGATGATGTGATTTTCGCATGGGCTAACGAATACGCAAAGGCTCAGGGCGGCGACGGAATGATTACGGAAGTCACAAAGCTCTGCACTCAGACTTTCGGCGGTGTAACGGCTGTAGAGTATTTCCTTTGTGCTCTTGCTTCCCCGATCCTTTATGAGTTTGCCTTTGACAGCGACGGTGTGAATGATAATCACGGTACGATTGAAGGCTACGGTGTGGAGAAAGAAATGAGTTTCTTTGAAAGCGTGATCGCATGGTTTGAAAGCCTTATTGCAAAAGCTCAGCTTTACATCAGAATGTTCTTTGAGATATTCTCAAAAGCATAATATGTTATTTTCTTGATAAAAGATGCAGTCACCTTTTTTTGTGATTGCATTTTTTCGTTTATCTTGACTTGATAAAAGAATGTTGTTATGATATTATATAATATAATTGTATGTGCAGAGGTGTTTTTATGATATATGCGGCAGTGCTTGCAGGCGGAAGCGGTCTGCGAATGGGCGGCGAATTGCCCAAGCAGTTTTTATCGGTCGGCGGCAGACCTATAATCATCCGCAGTATTGATGCTTTTGCCGAAAGCGGTCTGGTGGACGAAATATATGTGGCGGTTTCTGCTGATTATGTTGATTATACAAAGAAGCTTATCGCTGAATTTTGTCCCGAAGTGAAAGCACACGTTATCCCGGGCGGTAAAAACAGAAACGAAACACTTTACAATGTACTGAAAAATATTAAAAAAGACTCAATGACCGATGATGATATCATTCTGACACATGATGCAGTCCGTCCGTTTATCGACACACGCATTATCAGCGATAATATCAACGCTGTAAGAAAATACGGTGCGTGCAATACGGTCGTTCCTGCGGTTGATACTATGGTCAGAAGCTCAGCCGGTAATTTTATTGACTCGATACCGTCAAGAAGTGAGCTTTTTCACGGTCAGACGCCTCAGAGCTTCAATGCCCGTGTTTTGCTTGACCTTTACGAGAAAATGAGCGAAGCGGAATTTGAATTTTACACCGATGCGTGCAGTGTTTTTATTAAAAGCGGCAGGAAGGTTTACCTTGTGACAGGTGACAGAAACAATATAAAGCTGACCTATCCCGAAGACATGGAAAAGGCTGAAAGTATAATCAGGGAGAGAAATAAATGAATCGCTTATCAGTAATCGTACCCGTATATAACGGTGAAAAGAATCTTGAAAAAACCCTCGAGTGTCTTATCACTCAGACTGTTGAAAATTTTGAAGTTATTATAGTTGACGACGGTTCAACGGATTCCACCGCTGAAATTGCAAACAGATATTGTGAGGAATATAATGATTTTTACTATATGAAGCAGGAGCATAAGGGAGTTTATGCAGCCAGAAACGCAGGTATTGAAAAGGCAAAATGTGAGTACCTGCTGTTTCTTGACTGCGGTGATGTGATAACCGACGGCTCTGTTGAAGCAATATTTGCTTGTTCTGATGAATATGATGCCGATATGATAACGGGCAGAAACTGGCGTCACGGCGATATTGAATATGAGTACGAAAAATCTCTTGATGTTCTTGCAACCCAGCCGCAGGTCGAAATGCTTGAAAGCAGACTTCTGTACAGCGAGACTATCGGTGCAAAGGCATTCAGAAAGAAGCTTTTCGATCTTTATAATATCCGTTTTCTTGATCTTACTGCCCACGGAGAATTGCTTTTTATAATGCAGTGTGTTTTTAAGGGCATAAAGATCAGCGGTTGCCCCGATTTTATTCATGAAGAGACTGTCGATCATATTGAAAACGGTTGGTCTTCATTTGAATTGCCGACTCTGCCGAATATCAGATCGGCAAAGTATGTTTTTACTGAGATCTACGAGATGGCAAAGGACATTATTATCGAGCAGACGGGCAGTTGTGACGGCGATGAGTCTTATATACAGGAGATCATATATATGATCTACCGTTTCTATCTGGATAATTTCTACCGCAGATATTGGTATATGGACGAAGATACCGTTAACGAGATGAAGGAAGAGTTTGAGAAGTACGCACAGTTCGTAAAAGCTGACCGTTTCAAGAAGCTGCAGGAAAATAACCTTGATATCCGACTTCCGTATATATATACCGATAAAAAGGAAGCCGCAGATGAGCCCGAATTTACAATTTTCTTTGATCTTGCAAAGGAAGAAGAGTACAGACCCTTCCTGCGTTCCTTGTATGCTCAGACATATCCGTTCTTTGAGGTCATCGTCAGTGAAAGTCGCTTTGGCAGTGCTCAATTCCCCGACGAGTTCAGAAAAATGGCGAATCTTGTTGTTTTGCCCGATAAAGGATTCCATACAGCGGCAAGAAATGCGGCAAAGTCGAGAATATGCCTTGAAATCCGTAGCGGCGAGCCTCTCGACATTAGAGTTTTACGTCAGACAGCCGAATCAAACTCTCCCGCATTCATGAAACAGTATATTTTTGCTCAGAAACGCAAGACCCTCAACGCCCGAAGGGTGTTAAAGGATAAAGGTCTTAATCTGAATGACTGAAAAACAAGCTCCTTGTCAGCCCGACAGGAGCTTATTTTGATGTGTTGACAAAATACGACATGTAGCATATAATAAAAACCGGTCAAGGGGTAACAAGCGAATAAGGCGGTTAGCACACCAAGCGAAAGCGAGGTGATGCTCTGTGGTAAAAGTATTTGCATTTATATTGTTTTATGTTTTACATAATGACACAAAATCAATTACAATTACTATAAGAAAGAAATAACCGCCCTGTTACCGCAGGACAGTTATTAAATAAATAATTATTCCTAAGGCTAACCGCTTTTCGGTTACCTCTTGGCTATATTATATCATATGATTTTACATGTGTCAAGTTCCGAAAGGGGCTTATTTTTTTGCAGTGATTCACAGTTGCATCGTAGGGGCAGCCATTGGCTGTCCGATTTGCCGCAAGGCAAATAACGGCGGTTTATCGCCGTTTTCCTTGCTCTGATTACAAATTTTTATCAGTATCTTCAGTTTGTGCACACGGACGACCAATGTGAACCCCTGCGGCGTAACATCAACAT
>CAZTFS010000129.1:0-4709 GCA_964613045.1 uncultured Eubacteriales bacterium | reverse complement strand
TATAGATTTTAGTATTAAATGTCAAGAGAAAATTCTTTATTTGTTATCTTCTGTTTCTTTATTTGTTATCCTCTGTTATCAGATCTGTATGACGGTATTCAGTTTCAGCGTATAAAAAAGCCGGCCGCAGAGCGGCCATTAAATTTATCATATCATATATCATTCTCAAATGTCAATAATATTTATGAAATGTATATAAAATCTATGATATGCATAATAATATTGTGTTAATATTGTATAAAATTACATCTTGAAAAACAGTGTTTGCTATGCTATATTATAGACAGAAAGGGTGATACCGATGTACAGGTAAAACTTAAAGGCTTATAACTTTTGATCCTTACCTTGTCAAATAAAACTGAAAACGAAAACATTATTTCATTGTAGAACGATTCCGGATAGGGTATCGGTAAAAAAGGTATAAGTCATCGACAGTGATTTTAAAGAAAATAAACCGTCACATAAAAGCTGTCCCGCTTACGGGAAATTGAAGAAAAAAGAAGTGTTGCGGAAAAATCAAGTAAATTCAGTGTCGCAAATTTAAGAAAGAGAGGTTACCCAAAGATGTTAGATATCAAGAGTGAACAGAAGTAACCCTTGACTGAGAGCTTCGTAAGAACGTCAGTCAAGGGTTATTTCTTTTTTTATAATTCATATATACCCGAATTCAGAACAACGATCTCCTTGTCCCTGAAACGGAAATATTTATTGACAGGCTCGTTAAATTCAAGATAATCGGTGACATTGAGAGTGTCGATATCGATCTTTCTTATTTCGCATGAAGCCTGATTGCATACAAACAGCCCGTCAGTATAATATGATACCGAGATCGGCAGATTGAATGCAGTGTTATTGTCGCCGCCGATACGCATGATGATCTTCTGTGCAGAAATTGAGTATCTGATAACTGCATTTCTCTGAGGAACGACACACCATATGCTGTTGCCGTCAAAAGCGGCATCACGGGCAGGAGCATTATTATAATAAAGATCACCTGTTTTGACGATGCGGCCTTTATTGTCAAAATGACCCATTTCGCCGGTGGGATAAATGACTATTGTATGATGATTGGGGAGCTTTGCCGTGTCACAGGTGATAAAATCGCCTAATTTTGAGGAAACCTGTTCGTATGCCATGCCGAATTTATTAAGCAGATATACACTTTTTGTAACAGTGGTGATTTCGCCGGTCAAAGCATCGTAGCTGAAAAACGATACCTTGTTTGTGCCGTCGGGCATCGCATCTTTTTTTACAAAGATAAGCCCTTTTGAAAACGGCACGATGTCAATGACATTAACATTGAGTATCTTTTTCACTTGTCTCCCTCCGTATTTGTAATGTTGTAACAAAGGGTCATCAGACTGTCGTTAAGATGGACATTTTCAACTATTGCATCCGGATAATCTTCATTTATATTATAATGGCTGAAGTTCCAGAAGGTGTTAATGCCGCATTCCGCAAGCTTGTCGGTAACATTTTTGCCTGCATAAGAGGGGATGCAGAGAATTGCCGCTGCGGGCTTTTCTTTTTTGCAGAAATCATCAATATCGTTAAAATTCTTTACTGAGAGATCGTTGATATTAAGCCCTGTCAGCTTTTCATCCGAATCGAAAATGCCCACAAGGTCAAAGCCTCTTTTATTGAAATTGAGATGCTGAGCAATAGCTCTGCCGAGATTACCTGCACCGACTAAAATTATCTTGTAATAATTATCGATACCGATAATATGACCGATGCTTTGCCTTAACTGCTCAACATTATAGCCGTAGCCCTGCTGACCGAAACCGCCGAAATGGTTGAAATCCTGTCTTATCTGAGAAGCGGTAAGCCCCATTCTTTTGGAAAGCTCACCCGAGGATATTCTTGCAACGCCTTCGTCGAGAAGTATTCCCAGGAATCGGTAATAGCGGGGAAGTCGGCTTATTACTGATTTTGAAATATTATTTGCATCTTTCATAATCAAAGTGATGCAACAGTATCCATGACATACTGACCGAATTCACGGCATGTACAGCCGTTATCTCTGCCTGTGATTACCATCTTCTTTTCAGTAAGCATACAGATATCAAGTGCCTTCTCAAGTTTATCAGCTTCATTTTGTTTACCGATGTGTGAAAGGAGCATTACAGCAGCTCTGAGCATTGAGCAGGGATCAGCATACTGAGCTCTGCCTTCTTTTACCATTCGGGGAGCTGAGCCGTGAATAGCTTCAAACATAGCGTATCTCTTACCGAGGTTTGCCGAACCTGCAGTACCTACACCGCCCTGAAATTCAGCAGCTTCGTCAGTGATAATGTCGCCGTAAAGGTTGGGAAGAATGAATACCTTGAAGTCCTTACGGCGTTTGGGGTCGATAAGCTTTGCGGTAGTGATATCGATATACCATTCATCTGTTGTGATCTCGGGGTAATCCTTACCGACTTCCTTACAGAGATTAAGGAACTTACCGTCTGTTGTCTTGATAACGTTTGCCTTCTGAATGATGGAAACTCTGTCCTTCTTGTTGTTTCTTGCGTATTCGTAAGCAAGCTTTGCAATTCTCTGACAGCCTTCGGTTGTTGTTACAACAAAGTCGAATGCAAGCTCGTCGTCAACATTAACGCCTTTAGAACCGACTGCATAAGCACCCTCTGTGTTCTCACGGAAGAATGTCCAGTCGATACCTTCTTCGGGAACCTTAACGGGACGAACGTTTGCAAAAAGGTCAAGAGCCTTACGCATAGCAACGTTTGCACTTTCGATGTTGGGAAGTCCGTCACCTGCCTGAGGAGTTGTGGTGGGACCCTTGAGGATAACATCACAAGCCTTGAGCTCTTCAAGAACATCGTCTGGAATAGCTTTCATGTGAGCTACACGGTTTTCAATAGTAAGACCGTCAATATCCTTGAAAATGATTTTGCCTGCATCAACATCATCTTTAAGAAGATATTTAAGAACTGTTGCAGCTTCATGTGTGATAGTGGGGCCGATGCCGTCACCACCGCAAACGCCGATGATGATCTGTTCTTTATTTGCGAAGTCTGTGAATTCTTTTACAGACTTGATTTTTTCGTTTCTGTCTGCCTGTTCTCTTACGAGTGCTTCAAATTTTTCAACGGCAGCTTTTATGTTTGCTTCTGTCATTATATTCACCCTTTTTTTTTATTTCTTTGCACCTGTGTAGTTAAGAAGTCCGCCGTAGATGAGCATGTTCTTCTGTCTTGCTGAGAAACCGCCCTCAAGTACATACTCCTCACCCTTTGTTTCGTTTACAAGCACAACATCTGTGTCATTCTCAATAGCAGACTTGACATCCTTAAGTGTTACCTTGTCGAATTTGTCGATCTTGTCATAATCCTCAGCATTTTTAAATGTAAGAGGAATGATACCTGAGTTGATGAGGTTAGCCTTGTGAAGTCTTGCAAATGACTTTGCCGCAACAGCCTTGATTCCGAGATAAAGGGGAACAAGAGCCGCATGCTCTCTTGAAGAGCCCTGACCGTAGTTAGCACCGCCGACGATGATACCGCCGCCCATCTTCTTGCAGTTTTCTGCAAAGTCTTCATCGCACTGCTTGAAGCAGAACTGTGAAAGGTGAGGTACGTTTGAACGGTAAGGAAGTATCTTTGCACCTGCAGGCATAATGTGATCGGTTGTTATGTTGTCGCCGACCTTGAGCATGACCTTTGTTTCAACGGAATCTGTAAGAGCTGTGCCGAGGGGAACACTCTTGATGTTGGGACCGTAGATAACATTAACTTCGGGAGCATCCTGACTTGTTGCAGGAAGCTCAACCATGTTGTCGTTGATAAGGAACTTTTCGGGCATTTCGAATACGGGCATATCGCCGAGAGTCTTTGCAGGGTTTGTAAGTACGCCTGTTACAGCTGATGCAGCAGCAACCTCGGGGCTGACAAGGTAGATGCCTGCGTCTGCAGTTCCGCTTCTGCCTTCAAAGTTTCTGTTGAATGTACGGAGTGAAACGCCCTTTGAGTTGGGGGACTGACCCATACCGATACAGGGACCGCATGCACTTTCAAGAATTCTTGCACCTGCTGCGATCATATCAGCGAGAGCACCGTTCTCAGCAAGCATTGTAAGCACCTGTTTTGAACCGGGAGCGATTGAAAGGCTTACGTTGGGATGAACCTTCTTGCCCTTGAGAATGTGAGCGACCTTCATCATATCCATAAGTGATGAGTTTGTGCATGAACCGATACAAACCTGATCAATTGTGATTTCACCGATCTCATCAACGGATTTTACGTTGTCGGGCATGTGAGGCATTGCTGCAAGAGGTACAAGCTCGGAAAGATCGATCTCGATAACCTTATCGTAAACTGCGTCTTCGTCAGCCTTGAGCTCTGTCCAGTCTTCCTCTCTGCCCTGAGCCTTAAGGAAGGTCTTTGTAACCTCGTCTGAGGGGAAAACTGATGTTGTTGCACCCAGCTCGGCACCCATGTTTGTTATGGTTGCTCTTTCGGGAACGGAAAGTGTTGCAACACCCTCACCCGTGTATTCAATGATCCTGCCTACACCGCCTTTGACGGAGAGTATCTCAAGAACCTTGAGGATAACGTCTTTAGCAGCAACCCAGGGAGAAAGTTTACCCGTAAGATTGACCTTAACGATCTCGGGCATAGTGATGTAATATGTGCCGCCGCCCATAGCAACAGCAACATCAAGACCGCCTGCACCCATAGCAAGCATTCCGATACCGCCGCCTGTGG
>CAZTFS010000128.1:0-4851 GCA_964613045.1 uncultured Eubacteriales bacterium | reverse complement strand
CATTGTACATTGTAAATTGTAAATTGTAAATTGTTCATTGATAAATTCTGATTTGTTTGATTTATTTTAATTTCCCTCTTGACATTTGTATTTTGTGATTGTATAATAGCCACAATACAGATAAACGCAATGACAAGGCTAAAGGGTCATTCGTAAGCGGAATTTCAGAGAGCAGCCGTTCGGTGCGAGGCTGTAACCGTGAGTGATCGTATCTCTCCTTCGAGCGGTCGACTGAACACCGTCATTATGGCGGTCGTGTAGGAAGAACGGAGCTTCATCGTTAAAGAAGTAGCATATTCGGCTTCGTGCCCGATGTGTGAATGAGCGGGTGATTTTTTCACCAATTAGAGTGGTACCACGGACTTATCCTCCGTCTCTTTGTTGAGACGGAGTTTGTTTTTTTATTTATCTGTATAATTTCCAAAAGAGGTGAGCTTTATGAAAGGCACAGAAAAGTATACCAGACAGTTTTTTATGCCCCCCGAGGTCAAAGGCGAATGGATGAAAAAAACTTATATCGACAAAGCACCCATCTGGTGCAGTGTTGACCTTCGTGACGGCAATCAGTCGCTTATCATCCCCATGAGTCTCGAAGAAAAGGTTGAGTTCTTCAAGCTTCTTGTAAAGATAGGCTTTAAGCAGATCGAGGTCGGTTTTCCCGCCGCAAGTGAGACTGAATATCAGTTCCTTCGTACTCTTATTGAAAATGATCTTATTCCCGACGATGTAACGATTCAGGTTCTTACACAGTCGAGAGAACATATTATAAAGAAAACTTTTGAAAGCCTTGCAGGCATCAAAAATGAAAATCATGTTATCGTTCATCTTTACAACTCAACATCAGTTGCACAGAGAGAGCAGGTTTTCAGAAAATCAAAGGATGAAATCAAGCAGATCGCAATTGAGGGTGCAAAGCTCTTTGATTCACTTGCAAAGGAATACGGCGTGAAGTATCGCTATGAGTATTCCCCCGAATCATTTACAGGTACAGAGCCCGAATATGCACTTGAAGTTTGTAATGCAGTGCTTGATATCTGGCAGCCCACGGCAGACAGAAAGGTCGTTATCAATCTTCCCGTAACAGTTGAGCATTCAATGCCTCATGTTTACGCTAATCAGATCGAGTACATGAGTAATAACCTTAAGTACAGAGAGAATGTTGAAATTTCACTTCATCCTCATAATGACAGAGGCTGTGCCGTTGCAGATTGCGAGCTGGGACTTCTTGCAGGTGCAGACAGGATCGAAGGCACACTCTTCGGCAACGGTGAAAGAACAGGTAATGCCGACATTGTAACGCTGGGCATGAATATGTTCTCACAGGGCGTTGATCCCGAGCTTGATTTCTCGAATATGCCCGAGATCGTATCTGTTTACGAAAAGGTAACAAGAATGTCAGTTTATGAGCGTTCACCCTATTCGGGCAACCTTGTTTTTGCCGCTTTCTCAGGCTCACATCAGGATGCTATTGCAAAGGGCATGAAATACAGAGAAGACAACGACTGTGAGCATTGGACAGTGCCTTATCTTCCCATCGATCCTAAGGATGTGGGCAGAGAGTATAAGACTGATGTTATCCGTATCAATTCCCAGTCAGGCAAGGGCGGTATCGGCTATCTGCTTGATAAACAGTACGGTTATCAGCTTCCCATGAAGATGAGAGAGAATGTCGGCTATTGTGTAAAGGATGTTTCCGACAAGGCTCACAAGGAGCTTCAGCCTCAGGAGGTTTTCGAGGTATTCAAGGAGAATTATATCAATATCATTGACGGTCCCGTTAAATATATTGACTGTCACTTTGTCCGTAAGTCAGACACAGTCGCTTATCTTACATTTGAAAAGGACGGCGTGGTTGACGATATTGCAGGTAACGGTAACGGTTCGCTCGACGCTGTTGTTAAGGCACTTCACAAGGGCGGTATAAAGTTTGACCACCTTGAATATACAGAACACGCTCTGAATATGGGCTCAACATCAAAGGCCGTTTCTTACGTAAGTATTACTATGGAAGACGGTACGGTAAGCTGGGGTGTGGGTGTTGATGATGATATTATCCTTTCATCTGTATATGCACTGTTCTCAGCTATCAACCGTCATTTGAAATAAGGAGAAAATAATTATGGGTATGACAATGACACAAAAGATACTTGCCGCACATGCAGGGCTCCCTTCTGTTGAAGCAGGTCAGCTTATCATGGCAAAGCTTGATCTTGTTCTCGGTAATGATATAACATCTCCCGTTGCTATCAATGAGTTCAGCAAGAACGGCTTTGAAAAAGTTTTTGATAACACAAAAATCGCAATGGTTATGGATCACTTTGTTCCCAATAAGGATATAAAAGCGGCACAGCAGACAAAGCAGTGCAGAACATTTGCAAAGTCCTTTAATATCACAAACTACTATGATGTAGGTGAAATGGGTATTGAACATGCACTCATTCCCGAAAAGGGACTTGCCGCTCCCGGTGACTGCATCATCGGTGCAGACTCACATACATGTACATACGGTGCTTTGGGTGCTTTCTCAACAGGTATCGGCAGTACGGACATGGCTGCAGGTATGGCAACGGGTAAGGCATGGTTCAAGGTTCCTTCGGCTATCAAGTTTACTCTTACAGGTGCACTTCAGAAGGGCGTTTCGGGTAAAGACGTAATTCTCCATATCATCGGCATGATCGGTGTTGACGGTGCTCTTTACCGTTCAATGGAATTTACGGGCGAGGGTCTTCACTCACTTTCAATGGATGACAGGCTTGCAATGGCAAACATGGCTATTGAAGCAGGTGCAAAGAACGGCATTTTTGAGGTTGATGACAAGACACTCGAATACGTAAAAGGCAGAGTTGACCGTGAATTTACCGTTTATAAGGCAGATGAAGATGCAGTTTACGATGAAGAATATGTTATAAATCTCAGTGAGATCGTTTCAACAGTTGCTTGTCCTCATCTTCCCGAAAACACAAGACCTGCAAGTGAGCTTACAGATATCGTTCCCGATCAGGTTGTTATCGGTTCATGTACAAACGGCAGAATTTCAGATATGGAAGCCGCCGCAAACATTCTCAAGGGTAAAAAGGTTGCAAAGGATATAAGAGTTATCGTTATTCCCGCAACACAGTCGGTATATAAAGAGTGCATCAAGAGAGGCTATATGGATATTTTCATTGATGCAGGCTGTGCAGTTTCAACTCCCACCTGCGGTCCCTGTCTGGGCGGTTACATGGGCATTCTTGCAGATGATGAAATTGCAGTTGCAACAACAAACCGTAACTTCGTAGGCAGAATGGGTGCAAAATCTTCAAAGATTTATCTTGCAAGTCCCGAAGTTGCCGCCGCAACAGCAGTTGTCGGACACATTGTTGACCCTAAGGAGGTAATGGACTGATGAACGTAAGAGGTTTAGTGCATAAATACGGCGATAACGTTGATACAGACGTTATCATTCCCGCAAGATATCTTAACACAGCAAATCACAAGGAGCTTGCGGCTCATTGCATGGAAGATATCGACACAGAATTTGTAAATAAAGTAAAAGACGGCGATATAATGGTGGGCGGTGCAAACTTCGGTTGCGGTTCATCACGTGAGCATGCTCCCATCGCTATCAAGGAATCAGGCATTTCCTGTGTTATTGCATCAACATTTGCAAGGATCTTCTACAGAAACGCTATCAATATCGGTCTTGCAATTCTTGAATGCCCCGAAGCCAGCGAAAAAATCGCTGCAGGCGACGAGGTTGCGGTTGATTTTGATACAGGTGTTATCACAAACATCACAAAGAACGAGGAATACAAGGCTCAGCCTTTCCCCGAATTCATAAAAGAGATCATCGCTTCAAACGGTCTTCTCAATTCTCTCAAGTGAGGCGAAAAGGATGAAAAAAGTAATTACAGTTCTCAAGGGTGACGGAATCGGCCCCGAAATCGTTGACGAGGCTCTGAAAGTTCTTGATAAGGTTGCTGAGAAGTATTCCCATGAGTTTGAATACAAATATGTAGACATCGGCGGCTGCTCAATCGACAAGTACGGTGTTCCCATCACTGATGAAGGCATGGCACAGTGCAAAAACTGTGACAGCGTACTGCTCGGTGCCGTCGGCGGTCCCAAGTGGGACAATGTTGACCCCTCGATCCGTCCCGAAAAGGCACTTCTTGCAGTAAGAAGTGAGCTCGGTCTTTTTGCAAACCTCAGACCTACAAAGCTCTTCCGTCAGCTTGCTGATGCTTCACCTCTGAAGCAGTCAATTGTGGGCAACGGTATAGATCTTCTTATCGTTCGTGAGCTTACAGGCGGTATATACTTCGGTAAGAGAACAACAGGCGAAGAAAACGGTGAAAAGTTTGCCGCAGACGAGCTTAAATATTCAGAGCATGAAATTGAAAGAATCGGCAGGGTTGCATTTGAGTCTGCAAGAAAGAGAAGAGGTAAAGTCTCTTCCGTTGATAAGGCAAATGTCCTTGATTCTTCAAGACTGTGGAGAAGTGTTATGCACCGTCTTGCTGAGGAATATTCCGACGTGGAGTATGAAGATGTTCTTGTTGACAACACTGCAATGCAGCTTATCAGAAATCCCTCAAGATTTGACGTTGCAGTTACAGAGAATATGTTCGGTGATATTCTTTCAGATGAGGCAAGTATGCTTACAGGTTCTATCGGTATGATGCCCTCAGCTTCTCTTTCGGAAGGTACATTGGGTATGTATGAGCCTATTCACGGCTCCGCACCGGACATTGCAGGCATGAATATAGCAAATCCTCTCGGTACGATTCTTTCAGCTGCAATGATGCTCCGCTATTCATTCGATATGATCGAAGAAGCAGATGCGATCGAAAACGCAGTAAATGCAGTTCT
>CAZTFS010000127.1:0-4866 GCA_964613045.1 uncultured Eubacteriales bacterium | reverse complement strand
ACCGCAGATATTTGCCTACTCTGACACTGAAAAAACAACAACTCCAATCAGAGATACGAGCTATTGAAGCAAAAGCTAAAGCAGTAAGAAAAGAAAGAGATGAACTTGAAAAAGGCTTTGGCTCTTGGATCGCCGTTTTCAGTGAAAAGGATGCTTTCCCCGACGGAATAATCACTGTCAGCAATATCCGCAAAGGCAAAGGAAATATTGCAGGTGTTGACATTCCCACCTTTGAGGGAGCAGATTTTTTCAGAGGAGACTACGATCTGTATAATACACCTCTTTGGGTCGACATAGCCGCAAATCACCTGGAAAAGGCAATGTCACTTGATTTAGAGGCAGAAGTGTTGGATGAACAGGTCAGACTTCTGGAAACAGAGCTTCTTGCAACCTCTCAGAGAGTTAACCTTTTTGAGAAGGTCAAGATCCCCGAAACAGAGGCAAATATTAAAAAAATATCTATCTATATGGCAGATCAACAGGTTAGTGCCGTTGTCCGTTCTAAAATTTCAAAGCGAAAAATAGCCCTTCGCAATGCTCCGGTTTCCGAAAGGCAGGTTGATACTCTATGATCGTGCCTATGAAAAAGGTCTCTCTTATAATTCCGGGAGACAAAAAAACAGAAACACTCAAAAAGCTCCGCAAATCAGGTCTTATGCATATTGAAATAACAGAAGGTTCGGGTGAAAGACTGGAAGAGCTTAAAGAACAGATATCTCTGCTTGAAAGTGCAATTTTCACTATTGGAAAGAGGAAAAATACAGAAGACAAAAATGCAACAGCTGCTCAAGCATTGTCTGTTGCAAGGGAAATCGCTTCTCTGGATGAACAGAAAAAAGTATATCAGGCAGAACGGATAGCCCTTACCACAGAACTTGAACGACTCCAAAGCTGGGGTGAAGTTGATCCTGATGAAATTAATGCTCTGACTGAAAAAGGTGTTGAGATATTACTTTATGAGATGCCGAAAAACGAATATAACGGTCTGGGCGAAAATATAAAAACCGTGAGATTGGATACCGGAAAAGCCTCTGTAAAATTTCTTTTGATAAGATCGGAAACTGAGGAATGCAATGAAGTAATTGAATCCTTAACTCACTACCGATTAAAGCTGCCGTCAATGTCCACTGCAGAAATAAAGCAAAAAATTAATGATATCAACATCAAGCTCAACGACATAGACGAGAATATAGTTTCCTGTGCAGGCTACATTGCAAGTTTGAAAAATGCTGTAAAAGCCTGTGAAAAAGAAATCGAATTTGAAGTTTATGCTACGGGCATGGCAGACGAAACATTATCGGCAAGTGAAAAAAGCAGTGTTTCCGTTGCGTATTTTACAGGATATATCGAGGCAGAAAACCTTGACAGGTTAAAGCAGACCGCAAAGGAAAATTCATGGGGACTTCTTGCAGAGGACCCCTGTGAAGAAGATAATGTACCCACAAAGCTTAAAAACAATAAGTTCGTGAGCCTTATCTATCCGCTGACAGACTTTTTAGGCACGGTTCCGGGATATTTTGAGTATGATATATCTGCTTGGTTCTTACTGTTTATACTCATATTCTTCGGAATCATTTTCGGGGACGGCGGTTACGGCTTGCTGATATGTGCAGTTGCAGCAATACCGATCATAAAATCTCTTGCATCAAAAAAGACTGTTCCCCCTACAGCTTTGCTTATCGGACTTTTCGGATTATCAACGATACTTTGGGGAACACTTACCTGCACATGGTTCGGTCTTTCTCCCGAACAATTGCCGCAGTGGCTCAGAGTATTGTCAATACCCGTTATTTCAAATGTCTATTCCGACAAGCTATGGAGCCTGCCATGGACTCCCGACGGTGTGGGGCTTACCACAGCACAGAATTTACAGATATTCTGTTTCACATTGGCTCTCATTCAGCTGACTGTTGCACACATTATATGTGCATTAAGAAATAAAAAATCAGTCAAGGTGCTTGGCGATATAGGCTCGATATTTCAGCTCGTCGGCATCTACTATCTGGTGCTCAGCCTTGTTGTGAATCCCGAAGTCTTCAGTTTCGGGCTGGTAATAAGCGGTATTCCGATAGGCACGGTTGCCATTGTGCTTATTGCAATCGGATTCTGCATGAGCTTTGTATTTTCAAACTATGAAGGAAACATCGGGAAATCCATACTTTCGAGCTGTAAGAACATTGTATCCGTATTGCTTGGTGTCGTGAACGTATTCTCGGATATTGTTTCCTATATACGCCTTTGGGCTGTCAGTCTTGCAGGTGCGGCAATATCTGCCACGGTCAATGAATTGGCAGGGCCGTTACTCGGCAACTTTATGTTTATGATATTTGCCATTGTACTGCTGGTATTCGGTCACGGACTTAATATGATATTAAATGTTCTGTCAATTATCGTTCACGGAATCAGACTTAATACATTGGAATTCTCCTCGCATTTAGATATGTCGTGGAGTGGTCACAAATTCAAACCTTTTGAAGAATAAATTAAATTATAAAGGAGAATCACTATGAATTTAGGATTATTAGGAACATCATTTGTTATGGGTATTGCAGCAATCGGCTCTGTCATCGGTATCGGTATTGCGGGACAGGCATCAATCGGTGCATGGAAAAAGTGTTATATGAACAACAAAGCCGCACCCTTTATACTCACCGTTTTTGCAGGTGCACCGCTTACACAGACTATTTACGGTTTTCTTCTGATGCAGCAGATGAGATCATCAGCCGCCGACCCGACATTTCTGTTCGGTCTGGGAATCGCATCAGGTATTGCAATGGCACTGTCCGCTGTTTTTCAGGGCAAGGCAGGTGCTGCAGGTGCTGATGCGTTAGCTGAAACGGGAAAAGGCTTCTCACAGTACATCACCGTTGTCGGTCTTTGCGAAACTGTTGCTTTGTTTGCACTTGTTTTCAGCATGGTTGCTTTGGGATAAACAGGTTAATATTTGAGGCACCCTCCGTAAGGAAGGTGCCTTAAGTTATTTTGTCTTTTACAGCTCCTTTTGTTAGCTCAGATCAATACTCCTGCTATCAGAGCTGATAAAAAACAATTCCAGTCTGATGCACTGAACCCGTCGGGGTAAGCCGACGGGTGAAGTGTGAAAAGATATGTAAATGAAAATCGTCAAAAAATATCTTTTACAGATATAAAATTTTTGTTATGCACCAAGACCCATGAGGCTCAGAAGCTGTTTAATCATATTTGTGAACCAGTCTATCAGCTTTTGGAAGAATGCCCAGACACTGTCTATGGCAATGTCTTTATCACCGGGAGTTTCTTCTTCAAGTGTTGTCACAACAGATAATACAAGGTCATGGTCGGGCATTGTAAAGGATATCTCACTTGATGTAAGGTCAACACCGTCAAGAGTTACCGTATTGCCTGCTGTGTCTGTGATAACCCATGAAACAAACAAATCTTCAAAATCGTATTTAATTGATATTTCATCGCCATATACGATATATGCATCTGTTGCCAAAGTATTTTTACCGTTCACACTGATCTTCTGGAAATCATTCATATCTTTCAGTGTAATGTATCTTTGTGCATTTGCCTGAATTTCCGTTTCATAATCTGTCATGAAATAGTAGTCCCCATCTGTGGGATTATAAACTACCTTTACGGTGTGAGTACCGCTTGTCTCAAGTTTATACGGAACATCTATATGGTCACCTGCACGGGGAACGTCATCTCCGATAAGCGTTCCGTCAACATAAACATCAAATGTACCGGGACAACTGCTGCTGTTAAATTTCACGTGTATTTTTTCCGTACCGGCGAGATATGATACAGATGAAACTGCAAATTCTACTGTTGTGAATACAACCTTAACATAAGCGTATGTGCCGGTGTAATTTGTGTTTGTATAATTAACAACAGATATCTCATAGGTTTTTCCGTTTTCAACATAGTCGTTTGCATTTTCAATACTTACAACAGACGGAGTGGGATAATTAAGAATACCACTTTTAAGATAAGATAAAACACTGCGCACTAATGTATCGGGACCAACCTCATATTCAAAGGGATCATCAATTGTAATTCCCTTATGGTCTTCACCGAAAGAAATGGGAAGAGGATTAACTGTAACGGGAATATTAAATGAATATGGAAGTGCAGATTCAGCATCGTAAGGTGTAAAAACTACGGGAACATTATTGTTACCAACAGTAGGAATCCAATCCTTTACACTATCGGCAACAACAAAAGTGCCTTCTACTTCTGTGTCAGTACCTTTAATTACCGCTTTACCACCCTCAATTTTCACATCTTGCCATGTAAGATAAGGATCATATACAAAATCAGCAATAGTGGGCAACTCTAAAATTTCTGTTACGGGAGCATCACTTGCAATTTTAACATAAACCTGTGCTGTCGTTTTTTCATATCCGATAGGCAAAAACATGGCTTCATAATATCCGCTTTCGTTTATTACTGTATCCGGATTACTCCATTCCCAGGTTCTTGCGGCAATCTTTGCTTCATCAGCATTGTATGGATTAACCATTTTTCCGCCTGAAAGAATTGAAGTTGAAAGCTTTGCTCCTGCTTCGACCTCTGTTGCAACAAGAGGATCGTTCTCTGCATCAACAAAAACCGGTGTAGTCTTGCTAACAGTATAAGTTACATAACGACATCTCTTAGATTCAAATCCAGCATATGAAGTTTCATCATCTGGAACGAACTTAATATCTGCTCTTTGTGTTCCGGTTGTTGTTGGAACCGTATTAATATCAACATGTTCAAAATGACCGGGAACAGTCACACCGTTATATTGAACTTCACCACCTATAAGGGTTACACCTTCGTTGATTTTCTGACCAAAATAAATGAAACCTTCTGCTGTCGGGTATACGGTAATATTAT
>CAZTFS010000126.1:0-4949 GCA_964613045.1 uncultured Eubacteriales bacterium | reverse complement strand
CATCTGCATAGATTTCCGCAAGGTAATCACGAACCTTTCTATATCTGGGATCGAGTGCAAAAGAAGTCCCTGCATTTCCTGCATCGTCAAGGAACATATCCTTAAATTCTTCATATTTTTCGGAATACATGCCTACAAACGGCACTGAATACCAAAGCATGACCTTCATTCCGATTTTATGTATTTCATCGACAAGTGAAGCCATATCGCCCATTTTCTTTTCGGCAACCTTCCAGTCACCGCAGAAAGCATATCCTCGGTTATTGTCATCGGTCTGCCAACCGTCATCAATAATCACGGTTTCCATTCCCAACGCCTTTGACCTTTTACATTCTTTTATGATTTCGTCCCTGTCAAGCTCCTGATGAAAGCTGTACCAAAGAGAATCCATGGGAAGCCGTGCATATTCGGGGACATAGGCAGGAGTATAACCGCAATCCTTTTCCCACCATTCGGAAACGTCATAAATGCTGTCATAGTAAGGAATATCACGCATATCAAGACGTATTACCGCACAGTACGAATCTGTTGCCGCAGCGGGAACTGTGAAAAATTCAATTTCACAGGCAAAGGTTGCATCCTCTTCACGAATACCCGTCCTTATGCTGATTGGTGTATCAACATCGGAAACGGAAATATTCAGTTTATTGTTTCCTTTTGGAGAAACAAGCATCTGCAACGGCATCCACGAAGCAAGTCTTGATTTGTTTTCCAGCTTGCCCCATTCAAAATACAGACCGTGGATATCGCTCAACGACGGACTCCATGCGGAATACACGTCTTCGGCACTGAACTGCCATTCAATTTTAAAGGGCTGAGGAATCCGGGCTTCGGATAACGTCATATTGACTGTCAGAAGAAGTATCTCGCCGTCTCTTTCTTCGTTCAATTTAAATTCTGCATTTTCATTGCCGCCGATAATTTTAAAATCCATAATTAGTTGTTCTTTCTGCGTTCCATAAGCATTTCAACGATCCTGATATCTTCGGGATATGTAACCTTATAATTATCCGTATAATCAAAATATCTGTATTCGGTTGCAGACAGAGGCAATTGATGTGCAGGGTGGCACAGCTCGGAATTTTCATCAAAATGCTCATAAAGAAGCCTGAATCTGTATGCATCGGGAGCCTGAATAAGATAGAAATCCTCCCTGTTTGCGATTCTGTCTTTATAAGAGCCTAATGCATCGGTGATCTTGTATGCAGTATTTACAAAATCATATTCATCAAGCAGATTTATAAATTCATCAATAAGCTCGGTGGTTATCATAGGGCATGCGGCATTGTTTTCGATTATTTTGTCGCAATCGGGATAATGAGCATTTATATAATCAAGAGCATTTTTAAACGAGCCGTTTCTTGAGTTGCCGCCTTCAACGGTAATAACGCCGTATTCTTCAGCTATTCTGCCGTTTGCCATCTCGTTTTTGTCCACGATAACGATAAAATCATCAATGGTTTTTGCTTTTCTGAATGCATCAATAGAATACCATATCATTTCTTTGCCGAAAATGGTGCAGTACTGCTTCGGTCTGTCAGCTCCGAAACGTGAACCGATACCGCCCGCAAGAATTATTCCTATAGCTTTTCCCATATCGTTTTCCCCTTATCTGTAAACAACACAGTTGTTAGGTTTTTTATCATTAAGCCAGTCCGAAAGGCTTTCAACGACCATATTTGTTCCCTGAACCTGAACATCAAGTGATGAACCGGCAATATGGGGTGTAATTATAAGATTCTTGGCTTCAAGCAGAGGACAATCGGACGCAATAGGTTCAACTGCCGTAACATCAATTGCAGCACCTGCTATTATGTCAGAATTAAGAGCTGCGATAAGATCTGCTTCGTCCACAAGCTCTCCTCTTGCAGTATTTATAAAATATGCAGTATTCTTCATTTTTTCAAACTCAGCCATTTTGAAAAGATGCTTTGTCTGAGGAGTGACAACACAATGAAGACTGATAACATCAGATTCCTTTAAAAGAGTATCAAACTTCACAAGTGTAACGTCTTCGGGAACTGATTCGGGAGCGATATACGGATCGTAAGCGAGTATATTCATGCCGAAAGCCTGTGCCTTCTTAGCAACAAGTCTGCCTGCATGTCCAAAACCGACAAGGCCCAGCGTCATGTGATTTACACTGTCCCCTCTGAAACGTATAAAGGGGGAATTATTATCAAGTCCCCATACCGTATCACGGTATTCATCGGGTTTTGATTTTACATCTGTTGTTATAACTTTATTGAAAATCAGATTGTTTGTAAGCGTGATATTTCTTGTAAGGTCAAGAATATATCCCATAGTCATATCCGATACGGCATTTGCATTTCTGCCGCCGTTATTGCAGACGATAACACCCTTTTCCATTGCCTTATCAAGATCAATAACTGTCTTGACTCCGCCACGGCAGCACACAATAAACTTAAGATTCTCCGCACAGTCAAATATTTCTTCATCTATCGTATCATACTCACAGATAAGGATATCAATATCCTTAACACGCTTTTTGAGTTCATCTCTGGGCATAACATCATGATCAATGTTATAACCTGCGTATTCAAAATCAATTCTGTCACTGAGTGTTTCAAGAATGGGCTTTATAACCTCAGCTGTTACAAGTGCTTTAAGCTTTTCCATGCATAATGCCTCCTTACAGGACATTTAATTCTTTTAAATATTCAACGGTTCTCTTAGTGCCGTCAACATGGTCGTGAAGAGACTTCCAACCCAGTGCTTCAAGCTTTTTTACGCTCAGAACGGCTCTTGTTACCTTGGAATAACCTGCCTTTGCAAGATCCGTGGAAAGGTCAAACACCACTTCTCTGCCCGATGCCGCAGCGGCTGCCGCCGCAAAATCACGAAGCATTATTCCTCCTTCGGAATCCGCAACATTATAAGCATTTCCGTTTTCACCGTGAGCAAGCACTTTAAGCATACCCGACGCACAGTCACCCGCATAACCGAATGAGAACACCTGTGTTCCGGGGCTTTTAAGAACAATATCTTCATTTCTGACCGAGTTTCCGATAAACTGAGTCGGAGCTTTGGTGTCACCGGGAACGACCGTTGCTCCGTAGATCCTTCCGATTCTGACGATTACAAAATCAACGCCGAATTCACTGCCGTATGCATTACACATAGCCTCCGATGCTCTTTTTCCGGAGGGATATCCTGCTCTGACGGTGTTGCAGTCAACATATCCGCTGTAGGATTCGTCAAAAATATCAACATCCTCGCTGCCTGTACCGTAAGCCTCAACGGAGGAGCAGAACATAAACCTTTTAACACCGTATTTTTTGCAACATTCAAGAAGATTATGTGTTGCAATAATGTTTGTACATATGGTATCAACAGGCTTATTTGCATAATCAAGAGGAGATGTATTACTTGCGGCATGAATAACATAGTCGATCTTCTGATTCTCAAAAACTTTTTCAACAGCCGCCATATCATTTACATCAATAATGACGGGGGTAAAATTATCATTATAATCTCCAAAACGGATATCCATCCTGTCTTCGTCCCTGTCAACGGCAATCACCTTGGTTTTTCCGCTTTTAATAAGCAGATCAACGATGTAATTGCCTATAAGACCTGCCGCACCTGTTATAAGCACACTTGAATTTTCCAGTGTTTCAAAAACAGATGAAAATTCAGCAAGGTATTCGTTAAGTTCGTTTTCGTATGCAAGGGATTTAATATACATTTTTAATTCTCCTCATCAAGCAGCATTCTCAATGTTTTTTCAAAATCAGAATCCTGTTCTTTGGTTCTTTTTTTCGGTCCTTTTGTTCTGCCGCCTGCCATTCTTATTTTTTTAGAAACAAATCTTGTATAAAGCAGTTTTTCGATATTTTTATCAGTAAAAATAAGACCGTTCTGATTTATCGGCACAGCTTTTTTCGCAAGACACATCGCAGCAAGTCCGTAATCCTGAGTTATTGCGATATCACCCTGAGATACCATATTGACCAATTTAAAGTCTACGCTGTCTGCACCTTTTTCAACCGTTACGGTCACAGCCGATTCTCGCTCGATATAATGAGCAGTGTCACAAAGGATAATACATTCCTTACAATATTCTTTTGCAAGTCTTACAGTTATATCAACTACGGGACAGGCATCCGCATCAATCAAAATCTTCATAAACATAAAAAAACTTTCTGTATTTCTTTTACTATATCATACTTTGCGGAAAAGGTCAATTGACATAAGCACAGTTTTATTATAAAATAATAAAAACTGATTCTGACTCAAAAGGAGACAATAATTATGGGTACAATAGCAATGGTAGGCGGCGGCAGATACGACAACGGTGAGATATTCCCCGTTATAAAGCATATAGTTTCACTTGCAGGAAAACCGGAGCCGAATGTTCTTTATGTTCCGACTGCGGGCTTTGATTATATCATCGGTGATGAAGTTATTTTTGATCTTTTTCATCAGTGCGGAGCAAAAGTTGCAAATCTTTTTCTTACGGACACACGCCTTACAAAAGCAGATATTGAAAGAAAAATAATGTCCGCAGATATAATTTATGCGGGCGGAGGAAATCTCAAATTCCTTATGGATACATGGAAATCAACCGGAGCAGTTGAGATATTCAAAAAAGCTTATGAAAAAGGTATAGTACTCTCGGGTTACAGCTCGGGAGCAATGTGCTGGTGTGCCGAAGGATGGGACGATTGCGGTGAAGATCACAGTTATATTTTCATTGATTGCATAGGACTTCTTCCCTACTGTTGCTGTCCCCACTTCGATTCCGACTCATGGCACAAATTCACCGATGCGATTAAAACAAGAACAACACAGGGGCTTGCTATCGACAACGGCAGCTGCGTAGTTGTCAAAGACGGAGAAATGTACACGCTCCACGGTGATGACGGCGGCGAATCATTTTTTGTCGATAACGAAGGAACGTGTGAGAGAATAAATCAGAATTTATC
>CAZTFS010000125.1:0-5023 GCA_964613045.1 uncultured Eubacteriales bacterium | reverse complement strand
CGGTATACATATCACCGTCATTTGTCCAGTTATCCTTATTATGAAGATAATTATTGTAGAACAAGTTAATTGCATCTGCAACAGCAATTGATTTACCGGAAACATCAAGAGCCACTACGTCAATATTTACATTTTCAGCTTCAAATGAGTGCGAATCTATTGTAATTGTTGCCGTTCTGTCTGCATTGAAATATTTGTCATTTACAGCTTCAGGCATAGATGAAAATTCCACATCTATTGAAGGAGTAACATCATTAACTACAATAAGAGGCGATAAATAAACGTCCATAATATTGCCTGATCTATCTGTATAATTTATTTCAATACGATAATCACCATTATTGCTGAGTTCATAAGCCATTGTCCACTTATCGCCATCCTGAGTCCAATCGTCAACGGAAACAGGTAAATTAAGCCCATTTGCATATACCGTCACATCTTCAGGATAAAAGTTTGCCTCATTAACAGTAACAGTAAAGAGTGCACTATCTCTGTAATAAAGTATTACAGGATCCCCTTCTTTATAGTCTGAAACAACTTGTCCCTTTTCATCATATATGACAGCTGCACTAAACGAAACCGTTCTCGTGGGAGCTATTGTATCAACAACAATGACGGTGCCATTATCATAAACCTTGTTGCTTTCCACACCGGCCTTATTGGTTGCATTAAAGGATATATTACCCCTATACTGATTAGCCTCATCAGCTGTAAGTGTTACAGTAGCCGAATATGTTTGAGTATCCTCGTTGTACACAATGTCACTATTGTCAATTGTCTTAGTAAAACTTTCAATATTATTGTTACCAGCATTTGACTGTCTTGTATAAACATAAGTGAAAGAGTCAACCGCCGAAACACTGTCCTTAGCAGTAAATGTCATTTCAACATTTGGATTATAATAACCAAATGTTATAGTTTCAATAAACTTTTGACTCAAAGGAGTACTGTAACTGACCGTCAAATCTGTTGGAGCACTCTTATCTACAGTGAAAGAATGTTTTTCAAAATCTTCAGATGCATGTCCGGCAATATCAGTATAAGATATATCAAATGTAAACGATGCATCTACATTGTATTTGATTTTTGCTTCCCAAACGCCATTATTATTTTTCCAAGAACTTGAATCTTTCAACCAGTTTATAATCTCATCAATTGTTTTTTCACCGTTAATATCATTGATTTCCGAGCCAATAAGATCATTTGCAGTAAGCTCAACAACAATATCTGAAGCTCTGAAATTATATTCATCAATGAATATAGTGGCAGTTACTGCCTCTGCGTAGTAACCATCATTATCTACTTTATCATATTTTACAGTGATTTCAGGTCTGGTCTTATCAATACAAAACGTTGTTGTCTTCCGATCATCCTCATTGTCTGATTTATCCTTAAGGCTAACACTTACAATATGGTCGCCTTCTTCGTCAACGATAAATGAATTAAAATAAACATCATCTGTTTCATCATATATCCATTCATTCTCAAAAGAAACGGCATTATCATCAAGATAAACATTAACATCCTCAGCATAGAAATTGCTTTCTTTTATTGTTATCTGGATAGTAACATCATCGTCATAAATTCGTCTTGTATTTTCCCCATCAGAATCAACTTCAACATTATTCGCATTGACTGTTTCTTTAAGCGATCCTTCAAGTGCAACTCCTATTTCAGGAGTGATAGAATCCACAATGATTATATTCTCACTATCATTATATGTTTCAGTATTACCTGCAAAGTCAGTTACTGTAAAAAAGATCGAACCTTTATACTGTTGCTCACTTGCAGAAAGAGAAAAACTTGCATACGCAATATTACCGTTAATATCATATGTAATATCTGCGTCTTTATATACTAAATCAGAAGCAACTATTGCACCAGTACCGTCATACTTAGCATATGCCCACTTGATACTTTTAATCTTTGAATTAGTATCAGAAGCAGAAATTTTTATATCTACATTTGACTGATAAAATCCAAATGTAATAATATCAAACAGCATATTAAGACTATCAGAGTAAGTTATCATTAAATCTGAAGGCTTCTGCTTGTCGATTTTAAGTTCATCAGCCGAAATACTGATTCCCTGAGAAATTTTACCGCTGTTTTTGTCTCTCAAATAAATGATTTTACTATTTGATGAACCTTCTTCTGTAACCGATACGCTTTCTTGCCAACTTTCTGATTCAAGAGAATAATCATAGCTTATATAATATTTTTCAGCATCTGCCGGAGTAATATTCACATCACTTGTATACCAACCCGAGTTGGCATCCATCATTTGTCCCTGAATTACGTACGCTGCTTCAGATGTATCAATGTGTGCATATTCAACAGTAACAGAATAAGATACAGAAGCACTCATGTAACATTCACATTCAGCCTTTTCTGCTTTAACAATAACCGTTCCGCCAGTCTTTTTATCTGCGAATGTAAGAACACCATTTTTATCCACAGTTGCAATTTCATCGCCTTGTGTTATTGTATATGAAATTGCACCACGACCAAAATAATCACCAACACTATCAGCAACATTTTCATATGACTCACCATAAAAAACTGTTACATTATCTGGTGTTTCAAATTCAATCTTTTGCTCATCCTTATTTATCGTGATCGTGTACTCAGCACTGATTTCTGCATATTGATCATCTGCACTCTTTGTTGCAGTAACTATTACTGTACCTGCTTTTTTTATAATCAAAACAGGTGAATCACTATTTTCAAAACAAGCTATATCAGAGTCAGAAGATTCATAGGTAATGCTTCCGGTTCCTTCACCACCTGACGCAATATTACTGAAAATATTACCATTATCATTATATGTAACTTCAAAATTCCCTTCAGATTCAAAACCAAAACCTGACTGTGACTTTTTACCAACCTTTATAACTTCACTTGTAACTACTGTACTGTCATTATAATCATTGTCACCCGTCTTGAACAGTGCAATAGTAAAATATCCGGACTTAAGAACATCAACTGTCCAGATATCATTTTCATTATCATAAGTAATTTCTGCTACACCATCAGTTGGGTTATTATATAAATCAGTCTGAGATATAACAGAAAAACAATATTCACCGCTACCATTACCACCGGTTGCTCCTATGGAAAAACTATCATCCCCATATATCAACTCAGTTTCAGTAATACCTGTAATCTCAGGAGCAGTCTGTTCGCTCTTAATAAGTGAATATTCAATTGTCTGAGATGTGCATTCCTCATATTTACTATCTCCGGAATATACAACATAAAATTTATATTCATTTATTGCTGTCTCAGGATAGAAAATATATTCCAGGGTTTCTGAACTCTGTACCTTATTGTCATTAATATAAAAAGTATATTCACCAGTAGCATCAACACCCGGTTTGTTGACAGAAAGCTTAATACCATCAGTAACAGGTCTTGAAGCGGAATTTGCAGGATCTGCAGATAAAACTATTGCAGATGCTATCTTTGAAACAGTAACATCAGCAGGGTTGCTTTCAACAGTAACACCATTTTTACCAACTACAACACATTTATACACGCCGGAATCTGAAACTTGTGCATTCTCAATAGAGAAACTATTTTCAGTTGCACCGGAGATTTCAACACCGCTTTTATACCACTGATATGTAGCACTATCAGCTCTTTCTGCAGAAGCAGTAAGCATCAAAGTCTGACCTACAGAGATCATTATATCTTCAGGATTAACAGTAAAAACAGCATCCGGGAGTTTATTAACAGTAACACGAATGGTAACATTAAGAGAAATATTGTTATTGTTATACACATTAACAGGAAGCGTCACAACACCATTTATATCAAATGTCTGCTCCTCAATTCCGGAAGGATCATAAGAACATGCATCCACATACCATTCAACATCAGCCTCGACAGAATCTGATAACGCAGTGCGAATGCTAACAGTTTCAGGCAATCCAAGAGCCTCTGCCGTCTTATCGGTTCCATGCTCAATACCTGTTATTGCCGCAAAAGAATCAATTGATATAAGATTATTGATAACAACACACTCATCAGACCAGTAATAAGTATTGTTTTCCATGTCAAAAATAAGATATGTTTCCGAAACCGTCATATCTTTTTCAACGGAAAACGATTCATCACTGACTACAAATGTGAACAGATTGTCGCCGTCATAGTTATTACCAATAACATAACCTGATGACCAGATGCCGTCAACACCTGTTTCACCTTGAAGTTCAAATACACTGTCAGTGTTAAAAAATGCAACTTCAACTGACTCATTTTCACCAAGAGGCACTCCATTATTCAGAACCTGAATACAGAATTGCTCTTCAGCAGCTGCAAATACCGACATTGAATTGCTTATGGGAAACATTCCGATAAGCAATAAGACAGACAAGACGAACGACAAGATTCTCGATTGCCCTTTACTGATTTTGCAAATCATTGTTTTTTCCTCCAGAATTACAGTTTTTCTTTTTTTGTATTATCATAATAATCATATTTTCCCTTTTTAACACTGCCAACTTTCTTTTCTTTTACCGGGATAATGTGATCATTTGTTTTTCTAACGGCAGATCTGTTTTCCGATTTATTATCATTCTCTACATGTTTCTCGTAAAAATCCGGTTCAATTATATGTGCTGTTTTTATATAATTAAAATTTTTACCATTAAGAACACAATGCATAAAAAACGAAAACACAAATATGCTTAAAAATATGTACGAAACAATGCTTTCATCAAAAAATAAACAAAAAACAAAACCAATTGTAGATACAATAAACATCAGATCGAAAACAAGAGCCTCTCTGTTTGAAAAAAATGATATTAATCCAATCTTTATATGCTTTTTTTCAGACGGATGCACTTTGTTATATCGACATCTACAACTTGTTACATATAGCGATGCTAAAACAGCAACAACCAAAGATCCCCAAAACACAGCACCAACAATTATAAGCAAAGAATTGTTCTCATTTGACACTGAATAATCACTGGCAAACGGCATTATCATAAAGGTTGCTGAGAACAAAAACATAGAT
>CAZTFS010000124.1:0-5035 GCA_964613045.1 uncultured Eubacteriales bacterium | reverse complement strand
CCTTGGCTGCTTCGATCGCCGAATTAGCCGCATCTTCAATACCTGTGCCCTTAAGAGCTGATATCTCAACGATCTTACAGCCAAGCTGAGCACTGAGCTGTTCTGTGTTGATCTTATCGCCGTTCTTTCTGACTATGTCCATCATGTTTATGGCGATAACAACGGGTATACCCAATTCTGTAAGCTGTGTTGTAAGATACAGATTTCTTTCAAGGTTTGTACCGTCAACGATATTGAGGATCGCATCCGGTCTTTCATTGATAAGATAATTTCTTGCAACGACTTCCTCTAATGTGTACGGAGAAAGTGAATAAATACCGGGAAGGTCAGTGATAACAACATCGCTGTTCTTCTTAAGTTTACCTTCTTTTTTTTCTACCGTAACGCCGGGCCAGTTACCAACGTACTGATTTGAACCTGTCAGTGCATTAAACAGAGTAGTCTTACCGCTGTTAGGGTTGCCGGCAAGTGCAATTTTAATACTCATAGTTAATTCATCTCTTTCTTTGGTTAGTTTTTGCTAACTCATAAATTAAAAAAATTCAGATTCAGTTCTGAACCTTATTCTTCGATCTCAACCATCTCTGCATCAGCCTTACGCAGTGACAGTTCATAGCCTCTGACGGTAACTTCAACAGGATCGCCTAAAGGAGCAACCTTACGGATGTAGATCTCAACACTTTTTGTGATGCCCATATCCATAATTCTGCGTTTGACAGCACCTTCACCATGAAGCTTTACAACTTTCACAGTCTGACCGACTTTTGCATCTCTGAGAGTCTTCATTTCTTTTTCCTCCTAACACAAAAATTTAAAAACAGCAGATCAAATCATTATTTTCTGTGCCATTTCCTTACTGATTGCAACACGGGCACCTTTAACATTAACGATAAGGTTGCCTCCCATTTCGTTTACGATGGTAACAGCTCCGCCTGCAACAAATCCGAGGTTTTCAAGATGAGCCTTCACTTCGGGTTTACCGCCGACTTTCTTTATTAAATTTTCTTCCCCTATTTCTGCGAATGAAAGAGGCATCATCATTTTCACCTTCTTTTCAAAGAAAACGGTTGATAATAAAACCGTTTTTTTATGCTTATTCCATGACGCACGCAAAATACGGATCTGCAAAGCATACGTTTTTTCGCAAAACTGCGTATCAACATAGTTAGCTTTAGCTAACCATATATCATTATAGCATTTTTTTCTGATTTGTCAATCCTTTTTATAAAAAAAATTACAATATTTTTTCAATGCATAGTGCCGGAATGTTGCATTGACTTAATAATAACAATTAATTACAAGACACTTCAATAACACAATTTATATTTCCAGTCTTGAAAAATACAGAATAGTATGATATTATCATTTTATATTAGAAAGGGAGGGAATTTTTGTGGCAGACAGACAAGTTGATTCTCAGACTGCTTCTGAAGAAAAACGTGAATATGTTTACGAAAACAGACGGTATGTAGGCAAAAAGGAAACAATGGCTTTTGTCCTGTGGGATGCTGCACAAAGTCTTAACATCAACACATATTCAACACGATTTATTACAAACATCGTAAAGATCGACCTGGGCTATCAGACCATTGCAAAAACCATCAACAGCATCTGGGACATTGTGAATGATGTTTTCACAGCTGCAGTTGTTGAAAAAACCCGTACCCGCTGGGGTAAATTCAGACCTTATCTTATGGGACTTGCGATCCCCGGCTGTATTGCAACCCTGCTTTATTGGCTTATGCCCATTCTTTTTGCGGGGCATCCTGCAATGTCAATAAGCAAATTTATTTTCTATATTTCGCTCGAAATTTTTCGTGAAGGTGTAAGTACTTTCCAGTCAATTGCAAGAACAGGTATGATGTCCACCATAACGCCGCATCCTGT
Source organism: uncultured Eubacteriales bacterium (assembly GCA_964613045.1). Lineage (GTDB taxonomy): Bacteria > Bacillota > Clostridia > Oscillospirales > Acutalibacteraceae > UBA1081. Next base: position 3,148 of record CAZTFS010000124.1, on the reverse strand, counting down.
GGACCGAACAAGGCTTATCACCATTGCAAACTTTGCATCGGGCTTTTTTGGTGAAAAACTTCCTGAACACGCAATGACCATCCTTCTTGATCTTATTGATAACAAGGTTTTCAGAAACGGCTCTTCAGTTGAAAAACAGCTTATGGGTGCATTCGTAGGTATGGGTGCCGCAACAACACTTATTTCAAGCGGTATGTCATTCTGGTACTTCGCAAACTCAAAAGAAAGAGTTATGCAATCCATAAAAACTCCCAGCATATCAGACTCACTGAAATCAATAATGAACAACAAGCCGATTCTGCTGATAACACTTTCGGAATTCCTTGCAGGCTTCGGTATCTCGGGCAGTAAGCAGGATTACTACATTGACGTTCTGCATTTTGCATCAATGACAATTGTTGCAGGTCTTCCTGCCGCACCGCTGTCCCCCATTTCATACTCATTCGTTCCCTGGTTCAGAAGAAAATTCTCCAGCCGATTCCTTTACATAGTCAGCCGTAACATATCCAACTTCCTTCACGTATTCGTATTCCTGTTCGGATGTATCGGATTCAATCCCAAAACATTCAAGGGCGGTCTTTTCAGAAGTAAGCTTGCAATGTTCTTCATAATGGCATCATGGGAGCTTATCTGGACCTGTTTCTTCGGTCTTATGCAGGTTATCGGTACAGAGCTTTACAACGAATCCATGGACTATTGCGAATGGAAAAACGGCTACCGCACAGAAGCCATGACTTCGGTTGCAAAAGGACTTGCCGCAAAAGTTTCAACATCCGTCAGCGGAATCATCACAACATTCCTGAAAAAGCTTGTAGGTTACGACCAGAGTGCCTACACAAACGGAACAGAACAGACCGACAAAGTCAAGTTCTACCTGTTCGCAATGTTTACGATCATACCTGCACTTACAGGATCATTCGGCATCATACCCATGCTCTTCTACGATCTTCACGGCAAGAAGAAGGAGATTATGTATGCCGAGCTTCTTGAAAGAAGAAAGAGTGCATCTATTGCCGCCTCCGACGGTGACACCGAAGCCATAAAGGCAATGGAAGAAAAGCTCAAAGCAATCAGAGACGGTAAAGACAGATAAAATCAAAAAAACGGAGAATCCTCACAGAAGATTCTCCGTTATTTTTTATCATTCAGACGCCCCTTTTGTGTCAGGAGAGGTCTTCTGTTGATCTGCAGCAGTTGAAGCCTTTAGTCTTGGCTCTTGCCCGTTCAGATTCAGGTATACCTTCCGGTTTTTCACTGAGGTAATTTTCACATAAACATGAGAACAAGCAAACGGCTTTCGCCGTACGCCTACGACGACCGTTTTCGATTCGTCCATCGACGTTCCCGTAGGGCAAATCGGAGTGACATATAATTCTTTTGCTTTACGGAAACGCAGTCTACCATAAAGTAAAAAAACAGATACTCATCTTAATGTGTCAGAAGCAGCATTGCAACAAACAGGAGTGCTATCACCCACGAACTGCCTTTGATCTTTTTGATGTCACCGCAGAAAATGCTGATGACTATGTAAGAAATAAGTCCGAACGCAATACCGTATGAAATATTATAAGTAAACGGCATCACTGCAAGCGTAAGAAATGCGGGAACAGCAACCTTTAAATTGTTCCATTCAATATTTTTTATTGATCCCATCATCAGGAAACCGACATATATCAGTGCCGCCGCCGTAGCACAGCCCGGAACAAGCTGAGCAATGGGACTTAAGAACATAGCAATAAAGAAGAATCCGCCGCAGAATACAGAAGTAAGACCTGTACGCCCGCCTGCTGCAACACCTGCGTTGACCTCACTGAAGGTAGTAACGGTAGAAGTTCCGCATACCGAGCCGACTGTTGTTGCGATAGCATCGGAAAGCATTGCTCGGTTCATGTTCAAAGGCTCGCCGTTTTCATCAAGAAGATCAGCACGCTCACATGCGGCATAAAGAGTACCGAGTGTGTCAAACATATCTACCATACAGAATGCCAGTGCAGTAGTGACGATCGTAAGTATAAGATTGGCACTTCCGTGCTCAGCAACAAAATCAGAGAAATCAAAGCCTGAAGTGAACACCTTAAACAGCGACTGCTCTCCGAACTCCCTGAAAGCTTCGATGGGGCTTATGAAATTAATATTAAGCTCTGCATAAAAACCGTCAACGGTAAGTCCTAACAAATAATAAAGTGCCATACCGCCGATTATACCTATAAGCACCGAACCACGTATATTCTTATGGCTCATAATGACGATTGCAAGGAAAGTGAAAAGCGTTACGACCATCGGCATGATATCGCCCCAGCTCTGACTGAGCAGGTTAAATGATGCAAGATCGACACAAGTTGATTCATCGGGTACAACAAGACCTGCATTCTGAAGTCCAAGCAATGCTATAAACAAGCCTATACCCGAAGGAATTGCAACTCTGACCGCATCGGGCAGCGATTCAAAAATCTTTTTACGAAGCCCCGTAACTGTCAGAAGGATAAAAACCATACCTTCTATAAAAATAAGAACAAGTGCATTTGCGTATGACAAGCCGAATCCGATACAGACAGTATACACGAAAAAAGCATTCAGTCCCATACCGCTTGCCTGAGCCAGCGGAAGATCAGAAAGCAATCCCGCCAGAACAGTTCCCACAACAGCGGAAATTGCCGTAGCTATGTAAATCGCACCGTACGAAACTCCGAGAGGATTTGAACCGTCACCAAACGGGTCAGCAAACATATTTGCATTTACCATCAGTATGTAGACCATTGCGAAAAAAGTAGTCATACCAGCAATAAATTCAGTTTTAACCGTAGTTCCCCGTTCTTTGAGCTTAAAAATTTTATTCATTTCGTTTCTCCTTTGTTGAGGATATAGAGGATTATAACATATTTAAAAATGTTTTTCTACTGCTTTATTACAAGAAAAAACACATATTTTCAAAAAAAGCAAAGAAAAAGCAGCTCAAAGACAAAGCTTCAAGCCACTGAAAATTCATGATATTACTTCCACTCGCTCCCGAAAAAGATAACCCAAACAATTTTGTACAGGCGGTTTAGCTCGTGGTATCTGATACATCTGCATTATCCATAAAGTATGGACTATCAGATTTTTTGTTGCCATAGTGTTGCCACGCCGACAAGAGTATTATAATGAATCT
>CAZTFS010000123.1:0-5041 GCA_964613045.1 uncultured Eubacteriales bacterium | reverse complement strand
ACAAATTATTGTTTATACTCCTGAATATGCTGCGAAACCGCCGTCTACAGGAAGAATTACACCTGTTACAAAGCCTGAGTAGCTTTCATCAGCAAGGAACAGAAGAGCACCGGTAAGATCTTCGGGTGTACCGAATCTTCCCAGAGGTGTATGACCGATGATCTTCTCCGAACGGGGTGAAAGTGAGCCGTCTTCATTGTAAAGAAGAGCCTTATTCTGATTTGTTGAGAAGAATCCGGGAGCAATTGCATTTACTCTGATGCCCACATCTGAGAAATGAACAGCCATAAACTGTGTGAAGTTTGAAATAGCTGCCTTAGCTGCAGAATATGCAGGTATCTTTGTGAGAGGACGAATGGAATTCATTGAGGAAATATTGATAATGGTCGTATTTGATTTACCTACCATATCTACTGCAAAAGCCTGAGTTGTAAGAAGAGTTCCCAGAAAGTTAAGATTAAAAACGAACTCTATACCCTTAGGATCAAGGTCAAAAAATGTTTTTACATTTTCAGCCTTTTCTGCAAGGTCTGAAAGCTCAAACTTTTCTTTAGATGTTGTACCCTTGGGATTGTTACCTCCTGCACCGTTGATAAGAATATCACATGTGCCTAATTTTGCGTTAACTTCATCTCTTGCAGCATCAAGGCTTGATTTTTCAAGAACATTACATGCAACACCGATCGCAGTACCGCCGTTTGCAGTGATCTCATCTGCAACAGCCTGAGCTGATGCTTCATTAAGGTCGAGGACTGCAACTTTAACACCCTGTGATGCAAGATCCTTTGCAAAACCTGAACAAAGAACTCCGCCGCCACCGGTAATGACTGCAACTCTTCCTTTTAAATTATCATGATTGAACATAAATATCACCCTTTTTTTTAATGCATAATGCATTATTCAATTACAATATTTGTTTCGCCGTAAATCTGTTTCTGTACGTACTGTGCCGAATAGGGATAATCCACAAGCCACATCCAGGAGCTTCCCTTATAATCCTTTCTTGCGGATTCGGGAGGTGCTTCCATTGAATATACCTGATAATCATACCATTTTCCGAGGATAGCATTTGAACCGAGAGAAACTATCTTAGTCATGGAACAGTCTGTGTATATATACTCACCGAGAGTCTGTACTACACTGTTAAGATCGCTTATGCTCAGTGTTTTTGCTTTTTTGATTATGGCATTGATAACTTTTCTCTGATTCTGAGTTCTCTGAACATCGCCGGTCGTGTATATTTTTCTCATACGTGCAAAAAGAAGTGCCTGTTCACCGTTGAGATTTACATTTTCTCCGTAGGGTACACCTGTAATATTTGCGTAAGCTTCCATTGCTCTTGCTTCTTTTTCCGTAACATCGAGATTTACGCCGCCGATAGCATCTATTGCTTTTTCAAAAGACTCGAAGTCAACAGCTACAAAATAATCTATTGCGATTTTATAGTTATTCTCAATGGCATTTACAAGACAGTCTGCACCGCCGTATGAATATGCCGCATTAAGCTTTGAATAATATCCGCTGCCGCCTGAGGTCTCGAAATAAGTATAACTGTCTCTCAAAAAAGAACAAAGCGTAATACTCTCTTTCTTTTTGTTTACGGATGCAAGCATCATAACGTCACTGTTACCCTGCATACTTCCTGTTCTGCCGTCAACACCGATAATAAGAATATTTATAACATTCTTTGATGACATGTGTTCGCCGCCGTTGGTATACCATTCATAAAGCTGTGTTGAAATACTGCTGTTATCTCTGGCAGCGGTTATCATAGAATGATATTCTTCCGCTTCTTCGTCTGAAAGATCATCATACAACACATCATCATTTACGTTAACTTCATAGTTATTATCATCGGGAGAAACATAATTTATACCTATTGAATTTATATAAAGCATCACGCCGACTACTGCAACGAAAATAAGAACAAGAATTATGACAAGAACAGAAATCAGAACCTTTTTCCATACTTTAGTTCTTTTCTTCGGAGGTATTTCTATAACCTCACTTACATCATTTCTTCTATTCATATTTAAAAACCTTCTCCGTTAAAGAAATTCAATTATTCCTCATTGTTTTCTTCTACAGTTTCGGGGAGATTTTCGTCAGTATTTTCGGTTTCCTGTTCCTCGTCGCTGTGCTCTATATTGGTAAGAGTAACTACTCTTTCGCCTTCTTTTACCTTCATGACTCTGACGCCCTTTGACGGTCTTGCAAATATGCTGATACTGTCAACAGGTATACGGATGATAACGCCGTCAGAAGAAATTATGATAAGATCTTCATCTTCATTTACTACACGTAAAGCCGCAACTTCTCCGTACTGCTCCGTTCTGTAGTTAATAAGACCCATACCTCCTCTTGACTGTACTCTGTAATCAGAGCCCATGCTTCGTCTGCCGTATCCCTTTTCACTGACGGTAAGAATGCAGCTGTCGTCGGTAATAACGTCCATACCTACAACTTCATCACCCTCTTTAAGGTTGATAGCTCTTACGCCTCTTGCAGTTCTGCCGATAGATCTTGCATCGTTTTCATTAAATCTGATACACATGCCCTTCTTTGTAGCAACAAGAAGATCATCATTACCGTTAGTAAGTCTGACCCATGCAAGCTCGTCATCTTCGTCAAGTGTGATCGCAATAACACCTGTTCTTCTGATATTTTTATATTCGTCAAGAGAGCTTCTCTTAATAATACCCTTTCTTGTGAACATACAAAGGTACATACCTTCGTCTTCTTCCTTGGGTATTCTTATCATTGCGGAGATCTTCTCGTCAGCCTCAATGGGAAGAATATTTACTATATTCATACCCTTACTTGTACGGCTTCCTTCAGGAATCTCATAGCCTTTAAGCTTGTATGCTCTTCCCTTGGTGGTATAGAACATAATATAATCATGAGTTGAGCAGGAGAACATCGTTTCAGCTACATCTTCTTCTCTTCTTGTCATACCTATAACACCCTTGCCGCCTCTTCTCTGAAGCTTATAGGTATCCACTGGCTGACGTTTAATATAGCCCATTGTTGTAAGAGTAAAGATACAGTTTTCTTCAGGAATAAGATCTTCAATATCGACCTCACCGCTGACATTCTGGATCTCTGTTCTTCTGTCATCATCATATTTTGATCTTATCTCAGTAAGTTCAGCCTTGATTATCTCAAGAACTTTTTCATGAGATGAAAGAATCTCGTTATATTCGGCGATCTTTGCACGCAGTTCAGCAAGTTCGTCCTCCAGCTTCTGTCTTTCCAGACCTGTAAGCTGGCCTAAACGCATCTGGACGATGTGAGTTGCCTGAATTTCGTCAAATCCGAAATTCTCCATCAAAGCCTGTTTACCTTCCTGAACACTCTTTGACTTTTTGAGTACGGCAATAACCTCGTCGATGATGTCAAGTGCCTTGATAAGAGCTTCAACGATATGTGCTCTCTCCTCAGCTTTTTTAAGTCTGAAGCGTGTTCTTCTTGTAATAACCTCGCACTGATGGTCAATATAGTGATTGATTATCTCTTTAAGAGTAAGTATCTTAGGCTCACCGTTTACAAGAGCAAGAATAATAATACCGTAAGATATCTGAAGCTGAGTATAGGAGTAAAGCTGATTGAGAATTACCTGAGGATTTGCATCACGCTTAAGATCAATGACCATATTCATACCGTCACGGTTTGAATAGTCGTTGATATCGGCAATACCCTCTATCTTCTTATCCTTTACAAGATCGGCAATAGATTCAATAAGTCTTGCCTTGTTTACCTGATAAGGAAGCTCTGTAACAACGATCTTATATTTATCGTGTTTACCTTCAACTATTTCTGCTCTTGCACGAAGCTGAATCTTACCTCTGCCTGTTGCATAAGCGGCTCTGATGCCTGCTTTGCCCATGATTATACCCGCAGTGGGAAAATCAGGTCCTTTGATATGTTCCATAAGCTCTGCAACGGATGCATCGGGATTATCCATAAGGCAGAAGATAGCATCAATAGTCTCACCAAGGTTGTGCGGAGGTATATTTGTAGCCATACCGACAGCAATACCCGTTGAACCGTTTACAAGAAGATTCGGATATTTTGAAGGTAAAACTGTGGGTTCCTTCAGACGGTCGTCATAGTTGGGCATGAAATCGACCGTGTCTTCATCAATATTTGTAAGCATTTCAAGAGAAAGCTTACTCATTCTTGACTCAGTGTATCGGTAAGCAGCAGGAGGGTCACCGTCAACAGAACCGAAGTTACCATGACCGTCAACGAGCATATATCTCATTGAAAAATCCTGTGCAAGACGTACCATTGCATCGTAAACAGATGCATCACCGTGAGGATGATAACGACCGAGAACAGCACCGACTGTATCGGCACATTTACGATATGCAGTGTTGGGCATAAGTCTGTTTTCAAACATTGTATAGAGTATTCTTCTGTGAACAGGCTTAAGACCGTCTCTGACATCGGGAAGAGCACGGGAAGTAATAACCGACATTGAATAATCAAGGAATGATTTTCTCATTTCCTTATTAAGATCAACATCGATAAGCTTACCGCCTGCAGTACCGCCGCTTAAATTTCCGTTAAGGGCAGCATCCTCCATAGAATCATCATTTATATTGATATTATTTTCGTCCATAAATCAAAATCTCCTTTAAATATCAAGATTTTGAACATATTTTGCATTTTGTTCAATAAATTCTCTTCTGGGCTCGACCTTATCACCCATAAGTATGGAGAAAGTTCTGTCAGCCTCGATAGCATCGTCAAGTGTTACACGGAGCATGATTCTTGTTTCCGGATTCATGGTTGTTTCCCAGAGCTGCTCGGAGTCCATTTCACCAAGACCTTTGTAACGCTGGATATCGCACTGACCAAGCTTTTCCATGTATGCATCTCTCTCTTCGTCCGAGTATGCATAGTAGTGTTTCTTATTCTTTGTCAATCTGTAAAGAGGAGGCTGAGCGATATAAACATAGCCATGCTCAATAAGAGGACGCATATATCTGAAGAAGAATGTAAGAAGAAGTGTTCTGATATGAGCACCGTCAACGTC
>CAZTFS010000122.1:0-5082 GCA_964613045.1 uncultured Eubacteriales bacterium | reverse complement strand
AAAAAACAAACCGCCGAGGATTCTCCCCGACGGCTTGCAGTTAAATTATTGAATTATTGATTAAAACAAGACCTAAGCAGGAATACAGAAAGATTTATAATGAAGTTAAACAACTTTATTATAAATGAACTCAATCGGCTGAAGAAGTCGGAAATATCGCTCAATTCGTAACCTGCCTCAGATTCTGCATCGGATTCAGTTTCACCATCTTCAGGAAGGGGAGCACCGTTATTGATAAGCAAAGTCTTGCCTTCCTCAATAGAGAACTCAACAATGCCGTCTGCATTTACCAGCTTAAGTGTTTCATTCCATTCACCGTCTTCATTCTTTGTTAAGAGAACCAACGAATCGGAATCGGTAAAGCCCAGCAATTCAGTGTTGATTGCCACTGTAGTACCGGCAGGAAGAGCTGCACCCGCAAGGAAATCAATAACAGCATTTCCGTCAGAGGCTGAATATCCCTGCTTTAATTCTATGTTGTGATGATTTGTGATCTGATTTCCGTCAAATGTTAAGCTGTAAATCATTTCGCCGTCATCATTCATCATTTCAACGGTAAGAATGATACCTGCATCGATAAGAAGATCAAACACTTCATGAGTCATATTGATGTTTCTGTTAACAACAAGAGTATATGAGCCGTCCTCATTTTTGGTAAGCCCCTTAAGTATATCTCTGTCTATGAAACTACCGGTTACCATGGTGTTGCTTGATTTGTTGAAAGTGTATGTTTTGTTTTCAATCCATTGGTTAATATCAAATCTTACTGATTGACTATCTTTATCAGACGAAACTACCTCTGTGATTTTAATATACTCAAGATGCCAGTCAGGACCTACGCCTTTATTGTCTTTTGTTATTTCTATCTTATTTATTGTTCCTATTCCGTTTACGTCATAACCAATATAAAAGCAATCTTTATCGTTTTTTTCAAAATTATTATCGCCCTGTGCATAGGTGCCCAGATTGATTTTTCCCGTATTGCCCTTATCACCGTAAATTGTAAGATAAATATTGGAATCCGTACCGGCTTTGGATACATCTGAAGTTTTAACTTCAATATAGAAAGCACCTGTTTCGCCTGAATACTTACCAAAGTCTATTGTACGTTCTTCTTCAAACCACTGACCGGAATAGACTGTAAATTTGTCGTTGGTTTTGTTTGAGCCCTGCACTTTCTCGATCGTGAAGCTGTCAAGACACCATCCGGATGAAGCATTTGAATTGTCAGAATAGAACTTTGCATGGGTGCATTCACCGAAATCATCGGGAGCATATATCCAGAATACGTCTGTATCACCTTTTTCAAAAGCATTTGAATCCTGATGGATATCACTCAGATGCACATTTGAGGTGACTGTTGAATCCGCATCCTGAAGCTGAAGATAAATAGCTGCATCTGTTCCCGAATTTGCCGCCGTACCGGTGTTTACCGTTACCTTGTAAATATTGTCGTCGGGTGATAGTACAGTTCCGCTGTTTCCTATCCATCTGCCGCCGTAAACAGTAATGGAGCTACCGTTATACTCACTTACTATATCAATTTTACCGGGCCACCAATGATTGCTTGAATTTGTTTTTACTTCAACGGAAGTAATATTACCGACTGAAACCCCTTTAACAGTTTGTGTACAACTGCCTTTGTCGTTACCGATTTCCGATGCAAGTATCCAGCCTGTAGAACCATTATCACCATTAAACTTAAAGTATACGCCATCAGTTGTAACACCGTTTGAGCCCTTTGTGTATGCTGTTATCGTATAAATATCCGGAATGAACAAATTGTTCAGGTTCTTTACTGAAAATCTTGATGAAATTCTGAGATTAGTCGCACTGATAGTGCTGTTTGTGAAGCTGCCTGTTCTGACACAGTAATAAAGATCATTCTCCGGCATGTTAACTCCGCCTATATCCTCTGAATAGATTTTATCTCCAAGGTAACTGTCGCTTCTCCTTGAACTCTTAATTCCTGTTGCTTTGACAGTGGAGTTTTCTATAGAAAGATAGTTTGTACCATTAATAGTTGAGGCACCTTTTGATACAATACATTCACTTGTTTTAACATTGAATGAACCGTTCGACGTAATTATGCAGCTTACGCTTGCTCCGATACCTGCACCGATAGTATAAAGCTGTTCGCCTGATTGGGGAAGCTCAAAATCAAGGCTGACCTGCGAACCTTTAGCAGTAACATCAATGTACCTTAAAGTCAGATTCATACAGTTCTGACAAATACCTGCTCCGCCGCCTGCACCGTTAGCAATAAGCTGTTGCTTCTCATTATAAGAAATTATTCCGTCTTTTGTACCGACAAAAGAAACTATTGAATTACTGCCATTGACAAGAATACCATGAGAAGCAAAGGTAGGTCTTTCAAAAGAATAATACCTATACACATCTTCTATTGATGCTTCGGAGGAAGTACCGTTGAAAGAGCACGTTCCTTCTATCCCTACATTGCAGGATGTATTCACAGTCAATGCTGCTTCTTCATAATTTCTTGCTGTTACATTAAGATTCTTAAGGTATACAGCATCACCGTATTCAGTTCCGGTAATAATAACTGAAGAATTTTTTAATGTGATATCAGGATTAGAAATAACGGTACCTGTACCTGAAATGATAATCGTAACATTATCCAAATCAAGTTCTATCAGACTGATATCAAGTGTCTGACCGTCTGAAACAACGAATGTCTGATTGTTAACAAGACCTTTATCGTTAAGAATAAGAGTGCCGTCAGAAGAATAACTTGAAAGTGTTGAAATATCCTTATATATAATAAGGGGTACAAAAGTGCTGTCGCCGTTATAAATATCATCGGTATCTACTACTACACTATTATCTGAATCGGAAGCGAGAATCGATGAAATTTGCCAATAAGAGTCCTCCAGTTTGTTGGAAACAAAATTATCAGAATAAAGAAGAAGGTGAGTCAAGGACTGCGGAATATCGGAAAGATTACAGCCGTTATAATCCCTTAATGAAGCAAGTATATCCGTCCATGATGAAGCAAAAGGAATTTCGCTTATATCACTTATCATTCTGTAAATACCGTCATCCGAATATTGACTGTTCAGCATAAATGACGGGCGGTAAATATATTTCCCTAAATCAAGATTGTTTGTAGAATCACTATATATTTTTTTTACAAAGCTTTTAGAATCAATTTCTTCGGTAATGATCTTATAATACGAGAGAGAGGAATTATCACGTATCTTATATGCTGAATACTCCGTACCGTTAATCGTTATAGAAGAATTAATATTTTCCGGCTCAATTAAATTAGGATCGTATTTTTTTATTTCTGTCAATTCATCTTCTTTGAGAGCTTCGGCACGCATATATGTTCCAAAGCCCGTTGATTCAACCATCGCAGCCATATTCTGAATAATACCGTATTGTATTTTAGAGAAATACTCATCTGTATAAGAACTATATGCCGTGGGGTTTGCTTCTTTCTTGTATGTATAATACTCACTGTAAAGAAGCAGCATCTGCAACTGAATGTTTATACAGGTATCAACAGCGGTATAAAGCTCGGAGGTTATCTGATGCTCAAACGGATATCGCTCTCTCAGATATGCTTCATATGCACCGAGATAGCTGGTATCATAATCAGAAGTTGCATCAGCGGGATTCCATAAATATCCGGGAATTTTTTGAAGATCATTCAAAAATGATAATCCGCCGCCTTCTTCTATCGAATTTATAAATATGTTTGTTGCAGTTGTTAAAGCCTCTTTAGCTGCAGCTACTTGAGGATTCGATTGTTCATCGGTATTTGTTGATTCTTCCGTTTCTGACGCTTCTTCGGCATACTGATCCTCAAGCTGACTAAGCGTGCCGCCTGCTGCAATAACAGCCTGATAATTGCCCCAAACTACCTGATATTTTGAAACGATGCCATTAAGTGCTGTTGTTGCATCTCTTAAAGCTTCAGCGGTAGCATATTCATCTATTTTGTTTGAAATATCCTTAAGCTGATTCTCTATTCGAGCAACACTTTGCTTTATTTCCTCTATACTCTTAGCCATTTCCTGAACAAGCTGTTTATGTTGTAATTCAGCTCTGGTAGCAGGATCTTGCATCATAACAAGAGCTTTACTCAAGCCCGGAATATCTTTCTTTATCAAAAGAGAGGTGATTCCCTGCACAGCCCTTGTTGCCACCATAGAAATGGAACCCGTACATAAATTCTGAAACATGGATGTTGTCGGACTTGCAAAATTCACGTTTGTAACATCAATTGTCGAGAAAGTCATATTCATCTGATACGCCGGCATATTTGTGGTTGAAGAGCTGCTCGATGAACCACCGGTCAGAACAAGAGCACCTTCGGCAAATGCAGGTGTCACAATTGAAAACATCATCAACAAGGATAATAAAAGTGACAATGAAGTTTTTAAAGCTTTTTTCATATGTGTTGCCTCCTTAAATGTAAATTACTATGAAAATTAATAAATGATATAATCAAACATAAAGTCTGCACTTTCACCGGCAATTCTAAGTGAAACGGTACCGTTAGGATTTTCAAGAGTGTAGGTTTGCACAAGCTCGTTAAGTGTGAATTCATGTACAATTTCATCGTTATGCACAAGCACTAATCTGAAATTTCCCGAATTGACCTGTGCATGATTTACCGTTATATCAAATCGGTTGGCTGTAATGTTTGTCCTGTAGATCTCGGCAACACCGGTAAATTTGTCAGAGGAATAAGTTGTGGTGTTTGTGATGTTGTCTGTTGATTCGCTGTAATTCAAAGCACTTATATCCATATTTATGATATTACTGTCTGTAATTTGCTGCAGCGAATAATTGTCAGCACCGTTTGTGTCCTCTATATGTTCCGCATCCGATGAAAACATCCATATGCCGCAAACTGCAACAAATATCACAATCAAAGCCGGAACAAGTATCTTTTTAAATTTCTTCATTTTTTTTGTCTCCTTTCGGGAAGTTAATTAAGTGCAAAGTGCAGAACGCAGAACGCAAAACGAATGTAACCGTTAGTTTCTGCTTTAGAATTTACACTCTGCAAAATTTACTTTTTTTCTTTAAGTGCTATGGCAAAATGCAAAA
>CAZTFS010000121.1:0-5267 GCA_964613045.1 uncultured Eubacteriales bacterium | reverse complement strand
TACAATGTACAATGATTTACAAAAAACCGCCTGCATCTCTACATCCGCACGATTGTAAATTGTACATTGTACATTGTTAATTGGTTTGACAAATTATTGTTTATCAGTTCTTAAGACTCTGCATGGGAGCGGGTATTCTTCCGCCTCTGTTGATGAATTTTGCGGGAGAGCAGGTATTTACGGGCATAACTGGACCTGAGCCCAGAAGTCCGCCGAACTCCAGCTCGTCACCCACGCTTTTACCGATTGCAGGGATAACTCTTACTGCTGTTGTCTTTGAATTTACCATGCCTATTGCGGCTTCGTCTGCGATGATTGCGGAAATCGTTGCGGCAGATGTGTCGCCGGGAATTACTATCATGTCAAGACCTACCGAGCAGACTGCCGTCATTGCTTCCAGCTTTTCAAGTCTTAAACAACCGCTGCGTGCGGCATCTATCATGCCTGCATCTTCAGAAACAGGAATAAATGCACCTGAAAGACCGCCGACGTGTGATGAAGCCATGACACCGCCTTTTTTGACTGCATCGTTAAGCATTGCCAGTGCCGCAGTGGTGCCGGGGCAGCCGCACTGCTCAAGTCCGATCTCTTCAAGAATATGTGCAACAGAGTCACCTACAGCAGGCGTGGGAGCAAGGGAAAGATCTACGATACCGAAGGGAACGCCAAGTCTTTTTGATGCTTCTGTACCCACAAGCTGACCCATTCTCGTGATCTTGAATGCAGTCCTTTTTATAAGGTCTGCAACCTGTGTCAGATCAAGTCCTTTTGATTTTGCAAGAGCTGCTCTTACAACGCCCGGACCCGAAACGCCTACATTGATCACGCAGTCGGGCTCACCTGCACCGTGGAAAGCACCTGCCATGAACGGATTGTCTTCGGGAGCGTTACAGAATACTACCAATTTTGCAGGACCGATGCAATTTTTGTCCTTTGTGCGTTCAGCAGCCTTGACAACAGTTTCACCCATGAGTCTTACAGCGTCCATGTTTATACCTGTTTTTGTTGAACCGATATTTACGCTGGAGCAGACATGCTCAGTGACTGCGAGGGCTTCGGGAATGGCTTCGATAAGCTCTTTGTCGCCGTGTGCAAAGCCTTTTTGAACGAGTGCGGAAAATCCGCCGATAAAGTTGACTCCGCAGGTAACAGCCGCTTTTTCAAGAGTCAGAGCGATTTTTACAGCATCTTTATCTTCGCATGCGGCAAGGATCATTGCTATCGGTGTAACAGAAATTCTTTTGTTGATGATCGGAATACCGAATTCCTTTTCTATCTGTTCACCTGTTTTTACAAGATCCCTTGCGTAGGTTGTGATCTTATTATAGATATTGTCGCAGACAACATTAATGTCGCTGTGACAGCAGTCGAGAAGAGAGATACCCATTGTTATTGTACGTATATCAAGATTCTCGTCCTGAATCATTGTTATCGTTTCAAGAATGTCGTTATGGTTAAGCAATGTATGTCACCTCATATATTGTGCATGGCGTTGAAAATATCCTCATGCATAGCTCTTACGGAAAGATTTTTTTCAGTGCCAAGTGCTGTCATTTCGTCAACAAATGCAGAAAAATCTGCATTGATGTTTGAAATGTCTGTCATCATGACCATTACGAACATGTCCTGAAGAACGGACTGTGTGACCTCGATAACATTAATATTGTATTCTGCACATTTTGCGGAAACTGCCGCAAGAATTCCAACTGCGTCTTTACCTATAACTGAAATTACTGCTCTCATTAAAAAGTACCTCCGTATTTATTAAATGATGCCGATGAAAAGTATCGACAGTGCCAAAAAAGTCTGAGCCATAAAGTATGTAGCTATATTGTGATTTTTAAGTCCGATACGTCCCTTGTCAGCAGGGTTGAACATAAGAAGTGCAAGGGAAGAGTCAGACATGAAGAAGCATATTCCGCCGAATGCAAGACAAATTGCACCGGGGATCGCACTTGTGCCTATTGTTATTATGTAGTTTACGGAGAATGTGACCGCCTTGACGAGCATCATGACCAGAACAAGTCCGTAGCCCACACACACGGGGACTCCGATGCCTTTGAGGGGCATATGTTTTTTGAATCTGATAAACAGGTATGCAAAAAAGAATACAAGAATCACCAGTACCACATCAATGACCGAAATAAAGCCTTTGTTGGGGAAGTACTGCACCCATGCTTTGCTGTAAGCAATCAAATAAAGTATATGAGCCGATGTGAAGAAGCAAAAACCTATGGCAAAGGTAACGATCTTTGTTTTGATATGTAAAAACAGATCTCCGAACCAGGAGAGCCCCAGTCCGATAAGCATATATTTTGCAAATTCACTGTTGTTCTCTGAATATTGCCATGAAAGGAGTCCCAACAGCAGGAACATAGTTGCACATATCATCTTGAAACAGAAGGATTTTACGCATATTCCGGGTCTTTGTGCTTTAAGAAACAGCGGAGTAAAAATAATTTCAATAGCGATTGCTGCAGCAACAATTGCAATAAACAAACTTGTTGACATGCTTTATTTCTCCTTTAACTCTTTTTCTTTTTTCTGTATACAAAAATTTCAGCACAGGTAACGGCAGCTATTGCCAATGCACTGAGCAGGATTCTTAACGGCGTAACTGTCATACCGGCAGTACCGTCTTCAAGTTCATTATAGTTTGCATTGATATCATCGTATGCTTTCTGAAGCTCATAAACAGCCTCTGATATATCGCTGTATGCACGGCTGAGATCCTTATTCAGAAGAGTTTCGACTTTTTCTGCGGCGTTTGTGTATGCCAGTTTGTAATCGTGATAATTATCCGATTTGAAATCGGGCAATTCCCATCCTGTTATAAGTGAACTGCGTGCCCAATCAAGCTCAAGTGCTTTATTGTGGCTTGAATCGACATATTCACGAAGCTCAGCAACATAATCTGTCATTATTACGTTGAAGCCGCAGCTTATAAGATAATCCCACCACTCTTCGGTATCCTGCATTATTTTACCGCATATCTCAGGCATGCAGGGAGAAGCCATCGTTCTTATACCGCTTTCATAAGCTTTATTCTGCACTGTTTCGCCGAAAACTACGCCGTAAGGATTTTTTGTCGCAAGATGTATGCCGTCGGAAGCTTCAGAAGCATTTTTCACTTTAGATGTTGCAACAAAAATGACATTGCCCTTGAAATATGTCATTGTCATCGGCTCTGAGGGAAGGGAAGCTTTCCATTCGGAAATTTCATCGGCTGTAGCATCGTCGATATAGAAGATTATGCTGTTGAGCATCGAATATTTTTCGGCAAGCGTATATATTGCATCACGCAATTCCCAGTCTGCATCTACCATGAGAAGGGCATATGATTTATATGAAGAAGACGAGCTTGATGATACATCGATCGACCGCTGTGCAAAAACTTCCTCGAGAGTGGGAACTGTTTCCTGTGTTTTTGTTGCGTTGACACCGCCTTCACCCATAAGCAGATTGAGAGCTTGTATCTCTTCTGTCGTCATGCTTGCGACCTCTGTTTTTTCACCGTAGCCGTAACAGGTTCTTGTTACCGTGTCGTCTTCCATGAGTATAAGGACATTGTCCGAAGTCATTTTTATGTCTATTTCAATTATATCCGCACCTGCATTCTCAGCCGCTTTGATGGCTTTTACAGAGTTTTCGGGGGCATATTTCCAGTAACCTTTTCTTGATACGACCATTGTATAGCTTGTGTGGTCACGGTAAATTTCACTTAGCGATGTATCTTCGTAATCTATTGCAAATGCAACTGTGCTGAGATTTATCAACATGAATACTGCAAAAAAAACAGTAACGATTCTTTTGTATTTTTTCATTTTATGCTCCTGTCAGATGATTGTTTTAATTTTAACATATATATTTCCGTCAGACAAGTATAAAATTAAATTTTAGACTTAAAAAACAAAAAAATATGGACAAAACCGACAAGTATGGTTATAATAGCTTTTAGAAACGGAGGTTTTTTTATGAATAACAAAAATGCGATTGCAAAAACACCGCCTATGGGCTGGAACAGCTGGGACTGTTTCGGTGCAGGTGTAAATGAAGAGCAGTTAATGGCTAATGCCGAATATATGCGTGATAATCTTAAGGAATACGGCTGGGAGTATGTTGTTTGTGACATTCAGTGGAGTGAGCCTACTGCACATTCCTGTCAGTATCATAATTTTGCGGAGCTTTGCATGGATGAGTACTCAAGACTTATTCCTGCGGTTGAGCGTTTTCCCTCTGCGGCAGACGGAAAGGGCTTTTCCGTTATTGCTGAAAAGATACATGCTATGGGGCTTAAGTTCGGTATACATATCATGAGAGGTATTCCCCGTCAGGCTGTACACAGAAACACTCCTATCAAGTGTGACGGCGTAACAGCAAGAGATATTGCACAGCAGTTTTCCGTATGTTCATGGAATACCGATATGTACGGTGTCAGAGACGGTGTCAAGGGTGCTCAGGAATATTATGATTCTCTTTTCGAGCTTTATGCTTCATGGGGTGTTGACTTTGTAAAGGTTGATGATATCTGCATTACAGAGGGTCATCCCTATAACCTTTATTCGGGTAGAAAAGAGATCGAAATGATAAGAAAAGCAATCGATAAGTGCGGCAGAGATATGGTACTGAGCCTTTCTCCCGGACCTGCTCAGATAGAATATGCACATCATCTGTCCGTTAATGCAAACATGTGGCGTCTTACGGGCGACTTCTGGGATCAGCGTGAAAAGGTTCATGAAATGTTCCGTAAGTGTGAGATGTGGTACAGATTTACTTCCGAGGGTTGCTGGCCCGATTGTGATATGCTGCCTTTCGGTCATCTGCGTGTAGGCGACTTACATGAGGACAGCTACACACATTTTACAAAAGAGGATCAGTATACAGTCATGAATCTCTGGTCGATCTTCCGTTCGCCTCTGATGTTCGGCGGTCACATGCCCGACAATGACGAATTTACACTTTCACTTCTGACAAATAAGGACATTGTAGAAATAAATCAGTTTTCCTCAAATAACAGACCTCTTGTTTCGGAAAAAGACAGAGCGGTGTGGGCTTGTACCGATAAGGACGGCAATAATGTTGTTGCATTTTTCAATCTGACAGATAACGATATGGTCTTTACAATGCCCGAAGAGATCGCAGTAAATGAAAATATTACCGTGACAGATCTCTGGACAAAGGAAAAGATATCTTGCAACGCAGATAAGTTCTCCGTAACCCTTAACGGTAATGACTCGATGATGATAAGAATCGACAAACAATAATTT
>CAZTFS010000120.1:0-5390 GCA_964613045.1 uncultured Eubacteriales bacterium | reverse complement strand
CATAAAATAAGCAGTAATTAAAACAGGGTCGGTGAAAACCGATCCTGTTTACTGCATAAACAATAATTTGTCGAACCAATTAACAATGTACAATTTACAATTTACAATCGTGCAGATGTAGCGATGCAGGCAATTTTTTGTAAATCATTGTACATTGTAAATTGTAAATTGTTCATTGACAAATTCTGATTTATATTTTTCTTGACAAACACATATTCGTCTGTTATAATTAAATAACTTCGTGAGGGAGTAGCAAGCACACCCGTGTGTGTAGCAAGTCAACATACTGGCCGTTCAGGTCTGGCTTGCTTTAAATTGCGAGACTCATGTATAACTGCAAAGCTATACAGAGTCTTATTATATCGTTTTTTTGACCTCTGCATGACGTTGCCGTTATGCAGAGGTATTTTTAATTTTATGGAGGAACAAAAATATGGAATGGAACCTGATGTTTTTCGTTAACAGTATTCTTCTGGGCGTAGGTCTTGCTATGGATGCCTTTTCGGTATCGATGGCGAACGGTCTTAATGAAATCAATATGAAAAAGAGAAAAATGCTGGGTGTAGCAGGTGTTTTTGCGGTTTTTCAGGCTTTGATGCCGATGATAGGTTGGGTCTGCGTACATACTATCGTCAATAAATTCACCGCATTTGAGAAGTTTATCCCTTGGATAGCACTTGTTCTGCTTGTGTTTATCGGCGGTAAGATGCTTGTTGACGGCATAAAAAATAAGGATTCGGAAGAGGAAAAGCCCGGCGTGGGCATAAGTGCTCTTCTTGTGCAGGGTGTGGCAACTTCAATTGATGCTCTTTCGGTCGGATTTACGATTGCCGAGTATGATCTTGTTATGGCTCTGGTGGCAGCTCTTATTATTGCTGTCGTTACCTTCTTTATCTGCATGGCAGGTATCGTTATCGGTAAGAAGTTCGGCACAAAGCTTTCAAATAAGGCACAGATATTCGGCGGTGTGATCCTTATTGCAATAGGTCTTGAAATTTTCCTTACAGGCATTTTTTAAATAAATAAAAACTCTTGTAATTATGTAAAATATATTGTATAATATTCTTCACAATCTTAATTACTTACAGGAGATGAGAAAATGAGTGATCCTATCAAAGTCGATTTTTCCGACAAGGGTAAGGGCAGAGGTAAATCAACCACCAAAGAAGTTCTGATACCTCCCGAAAAAGCCCCTCTTAAAATAGTTCTCAGTATAATTCTTACTGCTGTTATCGGAGCAATTGTTTATTATTTTATGTTGCCTCCGATGAATTTCGGTGCAATTGAGTTCTATATGTTCTGGGCTATCATCGCAGTCGTATTTGTAGGTTGCATGTTCCTGCTTTCTGCGGCATTTATGAAGCCCGAATATGTTCCTTATGTCAGAAAAGTCTCCATTGCTCCCATTATTTTTGTCGTAATTCTTGGTCTTGTGCTTCTTGTAGGCTATCTTACATCAAGCGTATTCTTCCGAGCAAACTCATTCAGTCAGTTGCTTTCATTCAACGAAGAAACAGAGCTTGATTCCAGCGTTACAAAGATTGACAGTACTGCTGAATTTGTTAACGTCGCTATGATAGATAAGGCCGCAGCCGAAAAGCTTGCCGATAAGGTTCTCGGTGATCTTGCAACTATCGGTCTTGAGTCTCAGTTTGAGCTTGCAACTGAGTACTCCACACAGATCAACTATAACGGTGAACCTTGCAGAGTATATCCGCTTATGTACGGAAATATATTCAAGTGGCTCAACAATACATCAGCAGGCTTCCCCGGATATGTTATCGTTAATATGAATACTCAGGCAACAGAATTTGTATTCCTTGACGATGAAGGAACAGACGGCTATATGAAATACTCTCCTACAGAGCATTTCCATAAGAATCTTAACCGTATTCTCCGTTTTGAATATCCCACTGCTATTTTCGGTACGGTCTCATTTGAAGCAAATGATGACGGTACAGCATACTGGATCTGCGAAGTTATAGAGAAAAAGGTAGGTCTTATCGGCGGTGACGATATTAAGGGTATAGTTATGGTAGACGCTGTTACAGGTGAGTCAACATACTATTCTATAGAGGATGTCGTTGCTGGTTCAGCCACGGCAGAGGACGGTTCAACCGTTAATCTTATGTGGATAGATCAGGTTTACGATGCAGATCTGCTTGTTCAGCAGTATAATTACTACGGCACTTATGCAAACGGATTCTGGAACTCAATTTTCGGACAGTCCGGTGTTAAGAAGACAACTACAGGCTCCAGCTATATTGCCATGAACGATGACGTTTATATTTATACAGGCGTAACCAGTGTTACGGCAGACGAATCCATTCTCGGATTTATCCTTATCAATCAGCGTACAAAGGATGCAACCTTCTACAATACCACAGGTGCTACTGAGGTTGCTGCTCAGAATTCAGCTCAGGGTGCACTTTCCGATAAGGGCTGGACAGCAACATTCCCCATTCTCATAAACCTTGACGGTGAGGCAACCTACTTCATGGCGATGAAAGACTCAAGCAATGTTGTCAAGGGCTATGCGATGGTAAATGTAAGCAACTACAATATCGTTGCAACTGATACTGCTGACGGTAATCCTAACCTGGCTGCGTGTATTGAAAATTACGCAAAGGTGCTCAAGGATAACAAGAATATTGCTATTGATGTTGATACTTCTGTTGTTCTTGAAATCGTTACTGACGATCAGAATAACACTTCTGTTGTTCCCGAAAATGATATTACCGTGACAGGAACTGTTGCCGCAATCAAGTCACAGATCGAGAACGGCTCAACATGTTACTATATCAAGCTTTCAGGTCTTGATAACTACCTGCGTGTTTCTGCAGATGATACTCCCGAAGCTATCTTCTATGCTGTTGGTGATGAGTTGACCGTAACTTACAGCGAATCAGATGTTGACGGCTTGTGGATAGATTCTCCCGTAATTACTTACGGAGCAGAAGCCGTATCAGAAGCTGCATAATTAAAATAAACAACAAGAAAGACGGAGAAAAGCACAATTCTCCGTCTTTATGTGTTTTTTAGATATTAATTTGCGTTCAGACTTTTCTTTGTGAACTCACATAATCCCGATACGCCGTTGACTATCATCGAACCTGCAAGATTTGCCAGCTCATCCATTGAAATGTTGACTTCGTCTTTGAGCCAGCTGAGATACATTGCAACAGTTCCCGAGGCAATAAATTCCGCTGTCAATCTGAATTTTTCAGCATCGGGAGTGTTCTGCAGTCCGGATGCTTTGATAAGTTCATCGCAGAAAGCATCTTTTACGTAAAAAACAAACTCGGTAAATTCATTTTTGCGTGCTATATCTTTAAGTACATCAAGTTTGCCTGTCAGTATCTCATTTATGGTTCTGAATAATTCGTAAATGGCATCCTGATTGTCTGATACGCCGGAATTTCTGATTGATTCTTTCAGTATATCTACAACTTTTCTTCCCAGTTCATTGTAGATGTCGGCTATGCTGTTAAAATGAAGATAAAAAGTTTTTCTGTCTATGTCAGCTTTGCGTGCAAGCTCGGTGATCGTTATTTTTGACATATCCTTTTCTTTTGTAAGGTCAAAAAATGCTCGTATAATAGCTTTTTTTGTCTTTATCTGTCTGCGGTCAAGTCCGTCTTTGTAGTAGAGTGCCTCATCTATTTTTGTCATACAAGAGCCTCCTGTCTGTCTTACACAACCTGCGGTGTTGTCAACATTATACTACCGTTTTGTGTTTAAGTCAACAGCTTGTAGAATAAAACTTGATTAATTTCGGTTCAGGACTGTTGAAAAAGGGATGATAAAATGATATACTATAAAAAAAGAGGAGGAGAAAGAATGAATAAAGCAAAAGCGTTGTTTACGGTGGGGGTTATAGTTATTGTGGCAGGGGCATCAGCTTTATGCTGGTATCTTAACGATAAAGGGCTGCTGACCCCTGATGAGAATGTGTCAGACGTTCAGGACAGTTATGAAGCTTATGATGACGGTGATAATGATAATAAATCCGATGATGCACATGTAAGAGATCCTGCCGTTGAGAATGAAGAACCTCAGCAGAAGGAAACAACGACGGAAAGTGCGGAAAAAGAGCAGGCTGACAAAGAGAACGCTGATGAGAAGATCGACGATCTGACAGCATTGAATGAATTTCTCAGCACATTTTCAAGATTGTATTTTTCTGAAAACAGCAGCTTTTCTTCGGACTCTCCGAATGAATATGAGCTTCTGAAATTTGCATATCTGTATGCAGTGGTGTTTGATTCCGGCAAAGGAACCGTGACAGAGTACTTTGACGATGAGATCGGTGCATACAACGGTATCAGTGCAGATAATGCAGAAAAAATAATTGATAAGTTCTTCGGAGTCAGTATATCCCGCAAAGATGTGTATACAGAAAATACCTATTCATTTTTTAAATATGATAACGGATATTTTTATACACCTGCCGCTGACGGAGTCGGTTATGAAAATCTTGTAATTGTTGATTCGGCTGTGATAAACGGTAATGCTGTTTCGGTAAGCTTTACTGTATATTCAAAAGGTGTCGACAGCAGTATGTCCTCTGCTCAGGCTAAGAAAAAAGGTACATCCTACGCCGAAGGAAAGGCTGAGATCGTTATAACGGACGGTGAGTATAAGCTGGTTTATTATTCCCTGAAAAAATAATAAATGTAATTTTACTTATATGCACAATCTGTTGCTTATGTTAAGAAAATGTCAAAAAGCAAAATGCAATTAATCCATAAATTTGTTGGTATTGACGGACAAAAAATACTTAAAAGGGCTTGATTTAATCTCTGTTATATGTTATGATACCTATGTTCTTGTATTTTGGATTCGCAAGACATATTAGCGGTTCGTTATATGTCAGAGTAATATTATGATATGACGCCGCACGAATTTTCAAGGAGGAAAATAACATGAGCAAAAATCTTAAGACACTTGTATGCTGCATTCTCGCACTTGTTTTTGTTGCCGGTACTGTAGTTGCTGTTTTCGCTGATAGTGCTGCTGTGAACAATGTTGAACTCGCATCTGATGAGGTTACAACAGAGGTTGCTTCTGATGAGACTACAACAGTTGCAGATGAAGCTACAACAGAGAGCGTTTCTGATGAAGAGACAACTGTTCCTGATGAGGTAGACAGTGAAACAGAACCTGTCAGTGTTACTGAGACATACCTTCTGGGTGACGTTAACCTTGACGGTGTAATCACAGCTGCTGATGCTCGTCTTGCTCTTCGTGCTTCTGCCACTCTCGAAGTTCTTTCAGATGTACAGAGCATTCTTGCTGACGTAATCAAAAACAACGTTATCAAGGCTGACGATGCAAGAGCTATCCTCAGAGTTGCTGCTGCTCTTGATCACCCGTTCGGCACAGTTGAG
>CAZTFS010000119.1:0-5478 GCA_964613045.1 uncultured Eubacteriales bacterium | reverse complement strand
ATAAGCAATCAATCTTTGTTTTAACTCAAACGGACGCCCGATGGGCGTCCCTACGAGTTACTGTTTTCCGTTATTGTTGTTTGTAGCCACAATGTCAACACCTGTGCCGCAAACATTTTCAATGAACACCTGACCTATTTTAACAGGTGCGTCAACAGTGACATTGTTGATCTCTTTCATTACGTCGAAAATTGCACCCTTGGGGATAGGACCGCTTGTTTTGCAGGGAACGACGGGGTGTTCGCCGCCGTTGATTTTGACTGTAGAATGAATTGAACGGACGGGATTTGTAATCTCTGTTTTTGCATAGGCATCGCCTCTTTTACAGGTGTTACCCGTAACGGAGATAACTTCGCTGCCGTCAAGCTCGACTGTTATCTGACAGCCTAAAGGACAGGCTACGCATGTCATTTCTTTTTTCATTTTGCTCAATCCTCCACTCTTACCTTGATGGTGCTGTTCTCATTAAGAGTTGCAAGAACATCAGCAGGAATAACCACATTTTCCATTTCGCCGGGAGCAAGCTTGACCTTTTTCTTTGAAGAGATAACGTTGCCGTCAGCTTCAACAGTCAGCTTCTTGTTCTTGTAAATAGCTCCCACACGGAAGTAAAGCTTAACGTCCTCTTCTGACTTTATGTTTACTTTCTGAGGTACAATATATCTTACGCCGTTTTCGGGTGTAGTATTGATGTAAACTTTTTCATCAGAATCCTTGCCGAGAATATATCTTGCCGCACCCTCACCTGCGATCTGAGATTCGAGGGTAACATAGTCAACAAGGTCATGCACCTGGAGAACGTTACCGCAGGCAAAAATACCTTCATGGTCAGTCTCTCTCATTTCGTTGACGACTGCACCGTTGGTTATTCTGTCAAGAGCAATACCTGCCTGCTTTGTAAGCTCGTTCTCGGGAATAAGACCGACTGAGAGCATAAGAGTATCACATTCGATGTATTCTTCAGTGCCGGGAACGGGCTGTAATCTGTCGTCAACCTTTGCGATTGTAACGCCTTCGAGTCTTTCCTTACCGTGAGTTTCGATAACAGTCGTGGAAAGCTTAAGGGGAATACCGAAATCGTCAAGACACTGAACGATATTTCTTGTAAGACCGCCTGAGAAGGGCATAAGCTCGCAAACGACTTTAACTTCCGCACCCTCGAGGGTCATACGTCTTGCCATGATAAGACCGATATCGCCCGAGCCGAGGATAACGACCTTTTTTCCCGGCATATAACCGTCAATATTTACATATTTCTGAGCAGTACCTGCAGTCATGATACCCGAAGCTCTTGTGCCGGCTATCTGGAGTGCTCCTCGGGGTCTTTCACGGCAACCCATGGCAAGGATAACTGCCGTTGCCTTTATCTGAATAAGTCCGTCAACAGTGTTGACAGCGGTAACAACCTTATCGTCACTGACTGAAAGAACCATTGTGTTGACCTTTACATCAATATCGGTTTCTTTAACAAGGTCAATGAATTTAGCTGCGTATTCGGGGCCTGAAAGCTCCTCACCGAAATAGTGAAGACCGAAGCCTGTATGAATACACTGTTCAAGAATACCGCCGAGGGTTTCGGCACGTTCGAGAATAACGATTTTCTCTACACCGCATTCTTTAGCCTTAAGAGCTGCTGCCATACCTGCAGGACCGCCGCCGACTACTACAAGATCATAGTTGATCATTATTCCCACCTCACTTTGTTTTATCGAACAGAATGTTTGAATTGCCGCCGAACTTTGTGATCTCGTTTATGTCGCAACCGAGTTCACGGGCAAGTATCTCAACTACCTTTGAACCGCAGAAGCCGCCCTGACATCTGCCCATACCTGCTCTTGTTCTTCTCTTTACACCGTCAACGTCTCTTGCACCTGCAGGAGCTCTGACAGCGTCGATTATCTCGCCCTCTGTGATAGTTTCACAGCGGCAGATTATTCTGCCGTAAGCACTGTTTTTCTTTATAAGCTCAGCTCGCTCTTCATCAGTCATGTGTCTGAATCTGACGGGAGCTTCTCTTGTGTCGTCGTAATCAGCCTTGACAGCCGCATCTGTAAAGATACCCTTTACAATGTTTTCGATGTACTCAGCTATTGCAGGAGCAGATGAAAGTCCGGGGGACTCTATACCTGCCGCATTGATGAGTCTTCCGTTCTTTTCGCTGATGCCGATAATAAATTCATGGGCAGCGGCATGAGCACGAAGACCTGTAAAGGAAGTGATTGCATTTCTTGTGTTAACTGAGGGAACGCTCTTTACTGCATATTTCTTTACATCGTTAAGACCTGAATTTGTTGTGCTGACATTTGACTTGTCGTCAATATCCTCAGCAGTGGGACCTACGAGAAGATTGCCGTCAACGGTGGGGGATACGAGAATACCTTTACCCATTTTGCTTGGGCACTGGAAGATAGTGTGGCTTACCGTGTCGCCCACAGCTCTGTCAAGAAGGAAATATTCACCTCTTCTTGCGGTGATGCTGACAGAGTCGTCGCCTGCCATGCGTGCAAGGTCATCAGAGAAAACGCCTGCCGCATTGATAATATATTTAGCTTCAATTTTGCCCTGAGTCGTGTTAAGAGTTATCTTTTCATCATCAGTTTCAATTGCTTTTACTTCGCAGTTTCTGATGAACTCAACACCGTTGCTCACAGCACATTCAGCGGCAGCAATAGTCAGCTCATAAGGACATACGATACCTGCGGTGGGAGCATAAAGAGCACCGAAAGAATCGGGGTTAAGATTAGGCTCTTTTTCAAGCAGCTCTTCCTTTGAAAGAATGGAAAGCTCGGGAACGCCGTTAGCGACACCTCTTGCGTAAAGAGTTTTGAGATGTTCCGTTTCCTCATCGGAAAAAGCAACA
This sequence comes from uncultured Eubacteriales bacterium, assembly GCA_964613045.1. Taxonomy (GTDB): domain Bacteria; phylum Bacillota; class Clostridia; order Oscillospirales; family Acutalibacteraceae; genus UBA1081. Next base: position 2,618 of record CAZTFS010000119.1, on the reverse strand, counting down.
ACGAGAGAGCCGTTGTTTTTGTAAGGAACATTGAGTTTTTTGCAGGTTTCGGACATCATAGCACAGCCCTTGACATTCATCTGAGCCATGAGTGAGCCTTCAGCCGCATCAAAGCCTGCGTGTACTATTCCGCTGTTCGCCTTTGTAGCACCCATGGCAACATCGTTGCACTTTTCAAGAAGAGCGATCTTAAGATCAAGCTTGGAAAGAGCACGGGCTGTCATTGCACCGGTCACACCGGCACCGACGATCGCAATATCGTACATCATTTATATATCTCCTTTTAAAATAAAATTCATACAAAAAATATTATATCAAAGTAACGAAATAAAATCAATAGAAAACCAATAATTTGTCAAACCAATTAACAATGTACAATGTACAATTTACAATCGTGCAGATGCAGCGATGCAGGCGGTTTTTTTTTGTAAATCATTGTACATTGTAAATTGTAAATTGTAAATTGTTCATTGATAAATTCTGATTTATCTTAACGATTTCAATAATTCATACGGTATTCGCAGGTTTCCTTTGCCTGTGCCGATATTATAACCGTCCTTGTTACTGCCGTGGAAATCCGAGCCGCCCGTGAGCTTCAGCCCTATATCAGCTGCCATTTTACGGTATCTCAGATTCATGTCTTCGGTGTATTCTGTATAATATCCCTCAACGGCATCAAGTCCGGCGTTCTTAAGGTTCGTAAGTATCTTATAAAGCTCTTCGTCGCATTTACCTGTCTGATTAAGATGTGCAAGGGAAGAGATTCCCCCGCTTTTTTTTATAATTTCAATGGCTTTTTCGGGGGATAATGTGCTTCTCTCCACAAATGCAGGCTTGCCGAAGGATAAATATCTGTCAAAAGCCTCTTTTATGGTGCTGACATAGCCTTTTTTCAGCATAGCTTTTGCAATCTGACTTCTGCCCGTTACCTTTGATGTTGCTTCTGCGAGAATGTCATCGATCGTGATATGAATGCCGAGCTCTGCGAGCAGGTCAATTACTTTGTAGTTTCTCAGATCACGCTGAATTATCATTTCATCAAGAATATTTTTGATTTCGGGGCAGTTAAGGGAAAAATTAAGCCCGAGAAGATGCATTTCCGTGTCACTTGCAACGGAAAATTCAATTCCCGTTATGACTTCTAAGCCGTATTTTTTACCTGCTTCAACAGCTTCTTCCAAGCCGTCAACTGTGTCATGGTCGGTCAGAGCGATTGCACGAAGTCCCGCTTTTGCGGCTTCTTTTACCACTTCCGTTGGGGTAAATGTTCCGTCCGAGCAGGTGGAATGTGTATGAAGATCGATATATCCGTTCATAGTGTCGTCCTCACTGCAAGCTCTTCAATTTCATCGAGCATTGAATTGATATCTTCAATATATTTTTTCATTTCTTCATCCCTTGAAAAAAGGTGTGCAATTTTTCGTATCTGTCTTAAAAAAGCATGGTCAGCTTTTATATTATTGTGAAGGATCGGACAGCTTCCGATACCTCTTATGTCGGCTCTTACGTCAAAACCGTCCTCCTTAATCATCGGAAAATAAGGATAGATACGGCAGGCGAGAGGTCTTGTTCTTCTGTCGCAGATGCCGTTGCAGACTATCATTTTATAACCGAAATTGCCTTCACAGTCAAGAATTTTAAAGTCTTCGTTGCCTGAAAATAATTCTTCTTCACAGGGAAACAGCCACATTCCCGTTTTTCCGTCCCCCTTACAGCATTTGCCGCCGCAGAGCTTACCGCAGTCGTAAACGAGGGGTGTGATGCGTTCGAGCATTTCATAGGCTTTGTTTATAAGATAAATTTTTTCATTCATTTTAGTCACCTGATATATTATAAATGATTTTGTTGATAAGTGCAAGCTAAACACTCATTATTAAGTCTTGAAATTACAGATATGTAATGCTAAAATAAAGAAAAGATTTTCGGAGGTGTTGGAATGAAGATGTTTTTATTTCAAGGGGACTCAATAACGGATTCAAACAGAGAAGATGACGACAGAGTCAATTTCGGACTGGGTACAGGCTATCCGCTGCTTGTTGCCGCTGATTTTTTAAAGAACAGAAAGGACGAGCTCTGCTTTTTGAACCGTGGAGTAAGCGGTGATCGCATTACCGATGTTTATGCCCGTATCAAGGAAGATATCATCAATCTAAATCCAGATTATATGTCGATTCTTGTGGGGGTCAACGATGTTTCCCATGAACTGACGATGCAATGCGGTGTTGATGAAGAAAAATATGAAAAAATATACGGAATGCTTATCGAAGAGATAAAAAATGCACTGCCCGACATAAAAATCATTATTCTTGAGCCTTTTGTTTTAAAGGGTACTGCCACAAAGGAAATGTGGGAAATGTTCAGTTCTGAAGTAAAAAAGCGTGCCGAAGCGGCAAAACGTGTTGCCGGGAAATACTCTTTAAGCTTTGTTCCTTTGCAGGAGCTGTTTGACGATGTTTCATCAGACGGAGATACCGGATACTGGAGTGCAGACGGAGTTCATCCCACAGCGGCAGGGCATCAGCTTATAAAAGAAGAGCTCGTGAAGGCAATGATTGATTTGGGGTAAACAATAATTTGTTGAACCAATTAACAATGTACAATGTACAATTTACAATTGT
>CAZTFS010000118.1:0-5547 GCA_964613045.1 uncultured Eubacteriales bacterium | reverse complement strand
ATTGATTATTAAGATTGTGTTAACAAGATGTTAGCTGCACCATCCGCACCAAAAATTCCAAGGACGTAAGTTCTGAATTTTTACTGCTTCACTCTTCACTAAAGATGAACCGCCTATGAATATACGCATTAAATCGAGGTTTTGTAACGGATTTGAATTACGGACACTTGATTTTTTACTCAATCAAGCAGTTCTCTTTTGTCAGAATGATCATTCGGAAGAGTAATGCTGCCAACCACTCGGGTTTTTCACGGTTTTCTTTGTTTACCCATGTCCTTACGATTTCATATGCACCAAACAGCAAAAAACGGTAGCAGTATTCATATTCCTTTTCCGGTAAGGTTGCCATTAACTCATTTAACATACGCTGAATGGGCGGCAATGAAAATAATTTCTTTGGAAATTCGGGATCAACATTGGAATTTATAAGCAAACGGACAAATTCTATATCATTCTTCAGATAGATCAAGATCTGTTCGATGGTATTTTTACTGTAATCATTCTGAGAAACAAGTACTTCTTCTATACTGACAAGCAGATCTTGTTCCATTTCAGACAGAAGATCAAACTGACTTCCGTAATATTTATAAAATGTGGAACGATTGATACCTGCATTTTCACAAAGCTCACGGATGGATATCTGGTAAATGTTCTGTGTCTGGAGCATATTTGTTAAACTGTTTTTCAAAAGTTTCTTTGTTAGCATAATTCTCTGATTCATAAAAGATACTCCTGTCGACAAATTATTTTGTATGGCTGTAAAACCAACACTTCTTGAAAATATGTTGATTGTACAACAGCCTGTTTTGTATCTGACGGTTGTAAAAACAACATGTGTTGATTATAATATATGAGTGTTAAAATGTCAACCATGTTGAATTATGAATAACGGAGGAATTCAGAAATTATGATAAAAAAATTATCCGATTTCATTGTGAATAAAAGGAAGCTTGTACTTACGTTCATGTTGGTGTTGGCGGTTGTAAGTGCCGTCTGTTCTCTGTTTGTTAATATCAATGAAGATATGACAAAGTATTTGCCTGATGATTCCAATATGAAGGCAGGTATAGACATAATGGCAGAGGAATTTCCCGAGATTGAAACCTCTAATTCAATTCGTGTCATGTTCGATGATTTGACTGATTCTCAAAAGCAAACCGTTTTTGAAGAGCTCAGTGCTATTAAATATGTTGACAGCGTTGATTATGATGCCGAAATCAGCGACTATAATAAAGATAATCACACTTTATATGTATTAACCATATCCTGTGATTACGGCAGCGATGAAGAAGCAGCAATAGAATCCGCATTGGAAGCACAATTTGCTGATTATACCGTGGTATGGCAAAATGATGATACCGGTTTTCCTCATATCCCAACAATTCTTATCGTAACAGCTTTAGCTGTATTATTAGCCATTCTGCTTGTTATGTGCGGTTCATGGATCGAGCCTTTGCTTTTCCTTGTCGTTATCGGCGTTGCAGTTGTCATCAATTCCGGAACGAATCTGATTATGGGAAGCGTTGCGAGCATAACAAATTCCATTTCAGCTATTTTGCAGTTGGTTCTCTCAATGGATTATTCAATCATTCTGATGAACCGTTACAGACAGGAAAAAGAACAGGAGCCTGACAGCAAACAGGCAATGAAGAACGCTTTGACATACTCTTTTTCCTCGGTGTCCTCCAGTTCGCTTACTACGGTCATCGGTTTGATCATGTTGGTATTTATGAGCTTCAAGATCGGTGCAAATCTCGGTATCGTTCTGGCAAAAGGTGTCTTCATCAGTATGGTGTGCGTGTTAACGATGCTGCCGGGTATTATTTTAGCTTGTGATAAGCTGATAAAAAAGACTGCAAAAAAATCACTTCATATACCGACAAACTGGGCAGCAAAGTTCAGCTACAAAATGCGTTATGTTATGATGGGATTGTTTGTTGTTCTGTTTGTCGTTTCATATATCCTTCAGCAACAAACAGGTATTGCCTATACGCTTGCAGAAGAAGATGTGATTGCTGATATTTTCCCTAAAGACAATACAGTTGTAATGGTTTATGAAAATCAGGATGAAGATAAGATCAATGAATTGGTCGCTGATTTGGAAAAAGACGAAAATATAAAATCGGTCATGGGATACAGCAATATTCTCGGTAAATCTTACACCTCAAGCGAGCTGGCAGGCCAGTTGGGAAATATGAGCGAGGATATTTCGTTAAATTCAAGCGTGATTGATATACTGTATTACGATTATCATAATAATGGAGAGACCGGTACGATGACTGCCGTCGAATTTCTTTCCTTTATTTCAGATAAGGTTATGAATGACGAAACATTTTCAGAATACATCAGTGATGATGTAAAGGAAAATGTTGATATGCTGAATAAATTTGCCGATGCCAAAGCATTGAAAACACCAATGACTGCGGATAGATTAGCCGAATTTTTTGATATAGATGCGGATACTGTAAAATTATTATTCGTTTACTACTATGCTATGTCTGACAGCTATGATCCGGGAACAATGACAATTCCTGAGTTTGTGGATTACTTGCAGAACAATATCGCCGATGATCCTGCATTTTCTTCCTATCTGGACGAAAGTACGATGGAGCAAATCAAGACGCTGGCTTCTTTTACCGACAAGACATCGGTGCAAACTCAGAGAAACACCGCCGAGCTGGCTTCTATACTTGGAATTGAAGAAAACCTTGTAAAAACTATTTTTATCTTCCATAATTCACAGAATGACAGTGATAGCTCAACGACTGCTGCACAGAATTCCGAAACGGGAAGTGATATGATAGAGATCGTATCCCGTTTAATTTCCGGACGTGACATTTCAAATAAGACGATGTCTGTTGAAGAGGTTGTTGATTTTGTTCTTGCAGATTCTGTGATGAATAATTATATGGACGATGAAAGCATAGAACAAATGCAGATGGTTCAGAAAATAATCAAAGCATCTGTAAATAATACTGAGTTTACCTGCAGTCAACTTTCCGATCTGCTCGGTATGGATGGCAGTATGCTGAAAATGCTGTATACAGTCAAAGCTTATGAAAGAGAAAGTAACAATTGGCGGCTTTCGGTAAAAGGATTTATTGATTTTATCCTTGATGATGTGCTGTCCGACAATGCGTTCGCAGATAAAATTGATGCGGATACTTCAACCATGCTTTACTCAGCAAGAACAATAGTTAACGCAGTGATCTCAGGCAAAGCCTATACTGCTTCGGAAATGGGCGAGCTTTTAGGCGGATTGACTGAAGAGCTGAATAGCTCCATGATCGGACTGATGTATCTGTATGCGGAAAGTTCTGAAAACTCCGATCCTGAATGGTCAATGCCTCTGGAAACATTGTTCGGATATATGACGGAAAGCGTACTTTACGATTCTCGTTTTGAGTCTGTTATTGATGAAGATATGCGGCAAAAGCTCCTTGAAGCACAGGTTACCCTGGATGAAGGAAAAAACCAGCTTGTAACAGATAAATATTCAAGACTTATTATCACTTCATCTTATCCGGACGAAGGTGAAGAAACAAACGCATTCTTTGCAAATCTTGAGCAATACGGAAACGACAATCTGAACGGTAAGTACTATCTTGTCGGTAATTCTGCAATGAATTATGAGATGCAAAAAACCTTTGATAACGAGCTTTTGTTTATCACCTTGCTCACAGCACTGGCAATTTTCATAATTATTGCACTTACCTTTAAATCACTTTCCATTCCTCTCATCCTTGTTTTGTTGGTACAGTGCGGTGTTTACATTACCATTACAATAACGGGATATACGAGCGGCAGTATTTATTATCTTGCGTTACTGATCGTTGAATGTATTCTGATGGGTGCAACCGTTGACTACGGTATTCTTTTCACAAATTACTATTGTGATGCCCGCAAGACGGCGAATGTAATAGATTCACTGAAAATGGCGTATGCAGGTTCGATACATACGATAATGACTTCAGGACTGATTTTGGTACTGGTTACTGCTGTGGTAGGCGGTATGTTTGAAAATGCAACCGTAACTGCAATCGTAAAGACAATTTCTATGGGTGCACTTTGTGCGACAATATTGATTTTGTTTGTTCTGCCCGGCGTTCTGGCAACTTGTGATAAGATCGTAACGAAAAAACGCAACAGACATTAAATTCTCCGGTTTGCAAAGCAATCTGATAATGTGCTTTGACGGTATTTCAATACTTTCATTTTTCTAACGAAAATTATACTTTTATTGAATATATCATCAAGGCATAAAAGCATCGGATCCAATCCCGAGCCGGCACTCATATCAATATATATCCATGTTTTTGTGAAAATAGCTTTGCCCTTATATTTTTCACCATCGGAGCGTATTTTTTAACAGAATTTGAGACAGATCATATAATGTAGTGATACAACAAGCGGTATCACTGCATTTCGGGCGGATATATCAATATATTCCTCAGAATAACCCGATTTGCTTCCGCATTACATAAATTAGTTGCAATCTGCGGAAGAATGTGTTAAAATAACAAGGATATAAATTGATTGGAGATTTAATATGAAATTAGGTATAGTAGGACTTCCAAATGTGGGAAAGAGCACACTTTTCAATGCTCTTACAAACGCAGGTGCTCAGTCGGCGAACTATCCGTTCTGCACAATTGAGCCCAATGTGGGTGTCGTTTCGGTTCCCGATCACAGACTGGACAAACTTGCTGAAATGTACAATCCCGAAAAGTTCACTCCTGCAGTTATTGAATTTGTTGACATTGCAGGTCTTGTTAAAGGTGCTGCAAACGGTGAAGGACTGGGCAACAAGTTCCTGTCACACATCCGTGAGGTTGACGCAGTCATCCACGTTGTAAGATGCTTTGAAAACAGTGATATCGTTCATGTTGACGGAAGCATTGACCCTGTAAGAGACATTGAAACTATAAATTATGAGCTTATTCTTTCCGATATGGAGATTCTGGACAGAAGAATCGACAAGGACACAAAGGCAATGAAGGGCGACAAGTCCTTTGCAAAGGCTGTTGAGTTCTTTAAGCGTGTCCGTTCGGAATTTGAAGAGGGCAAGTGTGCAAGAGCAGTTGAAGTTGATGAAGATGAAAAGGCACTTCTTGATACAGTTGCACTTCTTACGGCAAAACCCGTTATCTATGCATGTAACATGAGTGAAGAGGATTTCGCATCCGATATTGAGTCAAACATCGGCTATCAGAAAGTCAAAGAGCTTGCAGCCGCAGAGGGTGCAGAAGTTCTTCCCATCTGTGCAGAGCTTGAAGCTCAGATTGCAGAGCTCGGCAAGGACGAAAAGGAAATGTTCCTTTCTGAGCTTGGAATCGAAAAGGCAGGTCTTGACTTGCTTATACAGAAGAGCTATGATTTGCTCGGTCTTATGTCATACCTGACAGCAGGTCAGCCTGAGGTCAGAGCATGGACTATCAAAAAAGGCACAAAAGCTCCTCAGGCGGCAGGTAAGATTCATTCAGACTTTGAAAGAGGCTTTATCAGAGCAGAAGTCGTGTCCTTTGACGACCTTATGGAGTGCGGCAC
>CAZTFS010000117.1:0-5843 GCA_964613045.1 uncultured Eubacteriales bacterium | reverse complement strand
ATTTCTTTAAAATGTGAATATTGGCACAATAATGCGTTAAAAATTCCCGATATGCATCAGCATTATCGGGAATTTTTTGCTTTTTCTTGTATCCGAAATTTATATTTTAAAGTGCTTTACGGTTTCGTAAGAACGGAAAATACAGTGAATTATGTGCGAGAAACAAATACTGTCTTACCGGTAGTCGGTGTTTGCAGTGGTCAATTATTTATCCGAAAAAGTACTCCTCAATGTCAGCACAAATTGCGTGATATATCGGAAGTGTAAACTCTTGTATTTTATAAGTCTCTGTTTCGGGAATATTTACCGTTATATCTGATATTTCTGATAAAAGTGAGTTTTGTTCGCCTGTAATCGAGATTACTTTCGCACCGATTGCCTTCGCAGTTTTTGCGGCAAACACAACATTTTTTGAATTTCCTGATGTTGACATTGCCAGAAGTACATCTTCAGGATTCCCGAGAGCCATAACTGACTGGGCGAATATCATATCAGAAGATGTATCGTTACTGACGGCAGTAATTAATGCAGATAAGGATGTCAGCGGAATGCAGGGAAGTCCGTATTGGAGCTTGTGCGATAACTCCCCATATCTAAGCTTATCTTTATCTGAAAGCTCTCTTTTCAGCAGAAAGCCCTTCATCAGCTCACCTGAAATGTGTTCGCAATCCGCAGCTGAGCCGCCGTTTCCGCAAAGCAAAAGCTTTCCTTTCGTATTAAATGAATTGATAATAGTTTCTGTTGCATTTTCAATATTCTTTTTTATATTGTGCAGTGCAGGATAATTATTAATAAGCATGTCTGTATATTTCATTTTATCACCAAATTAATAATATAATTTTGTTTGATAAATTTCAAGTATTTTTTTTGATTGACTTGATAAATCCTTAAAAACAAGTTATAATCAATCAAGTTGGTGGTGAATTTATGAATACTTATTTTAATGAAATTAAGGAAAGACCCGAGAGAAGTGAGGACGGTAAGATTTTGTATAAGATACCGTTCGGTGCTTTGTGCGGAAACGGCGATCTGGGAATAGTTTTTGATGATGACGATGACGGACTTTTTATACATATTTCAAAATGTGATTTCTGGAAATTCACTCCCGGTGCTCATAAGGACGGTGGTATAAAAACAGTTGGTAGCATCAGATTTAAAAATATTGATTTAAAGGAATATAATATAAAGCAGTATTTCGACAGAGGCTTGCTTGAATGTACGTTTTGTGAAACAAAAATGGAGATATTTGTTGCTCCGGAAAATATGATTTTGATTGAGTTGAAATCTCCTGATAACGGTAAATTTCCTGAACTTGATATTGAAATGCCGGATACTTGCGGCTCGAGAAATTTTGAATATTGCGATTCTGCATTTAAATGGTATCTGCGTAAGTTTGACGGCAAGGAAGTTGAACGTGAATCAGCAGTTGCTGTTTGTTATCGTCGTCTCGATACAAAACGTTCTGACGGCTGTAAGACGGTCAGGTATTGCATTTCGGTCGTTACCAACTTTGATGATGAGCAATATATAAGTCGTGGTATTGATCTTGTAACACATTGTGATTACGGTTATGCAAAAAGACAAACAGAAATAAAGTGGAAAACTTTTTTCTCAGCATCAAAAGTTACTTTGCCTGACAAAGAAATAGAGAAGCGATATAATGCGAGTCTTTACATGCTTGCATGCTGCATGGGAAACAAAGAGTTTCCGCCGGGATTGTTTGGCAACTTTATAACTGATGATTTCTTCCCATGGGCAGGAGATTATCATATGAATTATAATTATGAAGCTCCGTATTATTGCGTTTTCTCATCAAACCATCCGGAACTTTTTGAGGGCTATATGAGCCCCGTTAATGATATGTGTGTAAAGGCAAAAGCCTATGCAAACCTGTTCAACTGTAAAGGATATGCCTTTCCTGTAAGTTTCGGACCGAAAGCTCTTGACCTTTACACTCAGAAAGACTGTAAGGAACACGGAATACTGTTTCTCGGTCAAAAAAGTCACGCTGCTTATGCCGCAGTGATCCCTATAATGCACTGGTATGCAACCTGTGATAAAGAATATGCCCGAACAAATTACTACGATTTTATCGTTAATGTTGCACAGTTCTGGCTGGATTATCCGGTAAAGGAGAAGGGAAAATATTATATAAAAAATGATGCTGTTCATGAAATTCCTTATTACAGAGGTGAAAAGTTTAATTACTTTACACATAAAAATCAGATTACCGCAGTCAATAACATTTTTTCTCTCGGGGTTGTGAGGCTGTTGATGAATGCTGTTATAGATATGTCACGTGAGCTTGAGTTGAATATCAATAAGATTCCCGAGTGGAAGGAGATTATTGATAATCTCAGTGATTTCCCGACTTGCATTAAACACGGAAAGCGATGCTTCAGATATTCAAAAAGAGGGCTCAGATGGAGAAACGATAATACTGTCGGCATTCAGCATATTTATCCCTGCTCTCAGGTAGGTCTTGCATCAGATAAAAAAATCCTTCGTATAGCAAGAAACACCTATTTCATAAATGACAGACGTCTTGATGATAACGGATCAAATTCTTATCTTCCTGCAGGTGCAAGAATCGGTGTTGATCCTTCATTCCTGATTGAAGGAATAAAACAGAACATTGAAACCTTTGGTTTACCTAACATGCTTTTCAGGCATCATGGCGGAGGAATTGAACATCTTACAACTATACCTGCTACGATAAATGAAATGTTAATGCAAAGCCACGAAGGAATTGTCCGAGTCTTTCCCTGTTGGGATAAGGAAATGAATGCAGCCTTCCGTGATCTCAGAGCTGATGGTGCTTTTCTTATTTCCTCGGAAATAAATTGCGGAAAAATAATAAGTCTCAGCATCAAAAGTCTCGCAGGTCGTCTTTGCAGAGTTCAGATTCCGGACGGGCAGCCGATTTCTGTCAGTCAATCGAATGGTAAAAAGGTTAAGTTTAAGAAGACTGATAATTATATCGAATTCAAGACCCAACCGGAAATAACTTATGTTCTTATATGATAAAGCTCCCATTTTGAATGGGAGCTTTATCATTATACAAAAATATATGTAGAAGATAGTCATTTATATTACCGTATATATCCAGTCAGTAATTGTTTTATAAACATCCGATCTGTCTTTTTCATTAAGTATCTCATGGCGATCTCCGCTGAAGAGCTTCATTGACACATCTGTGTGCTTCGTGTCGATAAGATTGTGATACACTTGTTTTACACCTTTTCCGTAGTTGCCTACAGGATCATCTTCACCTGAAATGAGGTAAACAGGAAGATTTTGCGGCACAGATGTGTACCAATCCGAACGATTTATAACAACAATAAGATCCATGAGATCTTTGTATCCGCAGGCAGTAAACAAAAATCCGCAATACGGATCTGATATGTATTCATCAACAACAGAGTCAACAGTTGTAAGCCAGTCAAAAGCAGTTCTTTGAGGTTTGATTTTGTTATTATATGTTCCGAATGCCAGTTTGTCTATCAATTTCGACCTGTGGTGTGTACCTTTGGTTTTTATAATACTTTTTACGACTGATATGCCGATCGGGGCAGCAGGATTGGCTCCTGAAGTTCCGCAATATATTGCAGCATTAATATTATTTCCGTATCTTTCCGAATAAAGTCTTGCAAGAAACGAACCCATGCTGTGTCCAAAAATTATTACGGGTTTTTTCGGTATTTCTTCAACAGCAATATCAGTGAGCTTTTTCATATCCTCAACAAGATATATGTAGCCTTTTTTATCACCGAAAAATCCGAGCTGTGAATCATCCGAAACAGATTTGCCGTGTCCCAGATGATCATTTATAAACACAGCAAATCCGTTTTCATTGAGAAAACCAATAAAATCTTCATATCTCTCGTGATGTTCAGCCATACCATGGGCAATCTGAATAATACCTTTGATCTCTTTTTTGTCAGCAGGGAAGTAGCCTTCAGCAAAAATGTCGCAAAGTCCTGATGAGGACTTAAATGAATATATCTTTTTTTCAGAAACCATACAAGCAACTCCTTTCTGTTTCAATTATAACATATTTTTACTGTTTTGAAGTAATAAAATTAATTTTCGGAATATTCAATAAATATCAGGTTGTATGTTATAGCATTTTCACAAAAAAAAGAACAGCAGAAAGACTGCTGTTCTGAAAATCAATTATGGGGAACTACTGTATATCCGTTCTTTTTAAGGAAATTTTCAATTCTTTCGCCTGGGTTAAGAAGCTGACTGATGGAATTGTCATTATTAAGAGTATTGATAAGTAAAGCGATGTATTTAGACATATCAACGCTGTAATACCACTCACGACCGAGTAATTCAGGTGTTTGATAAACAAGATTGGTTGTAAATACACCGTCTATGAGTCCGTCTTTATATGCCTTGTCAAAAGCTTCAAGTCCGTTGCAGAAAAGACCGAATGCAGAGCAGACAAATATTCTCTTTGCATGAAGATCTTTAAGCTTTGTTGCAACTTCAAGCATTGAATCGCCGGATGAGATCATATCATCAACAACAACAACATCCTTACCCTCTACATTATCGCCGAGGAATTCATGGGCAATGATCGGGTTTCTGCCGTTGATCACAACAGAATAATCTCTTCTTTTATAAAACATGCCGAGCTCTACACCGAGAACAGATGAATAATAAATACATCTCTGAAGTCCGCCTTCATCAGGAGATATGATCATCAGATTGTCCGTATCTATTTTGAAATCCTTGACATTCCTGACAAGTGCTTTTATCATCTGATAAGTTGTCTGAACATTCTCAAATCCCTTAAGGGGGATAGCATTCTGAACTCGGGCATCATGAGCATCAAAAGTAATTATGTTGTCAACACCCATAAGATCACAAAGCTCCTGAAGTGCGAGTGCACAGTCAAGTGACTCTCTGCTGCTTCTCTTATGCTGTCTGCCTTCATAAAGCATCGGCATGATAACTGTAATTCTTTCAGCTTTACCTGCACATGCCGCAATTGCACGCTTAAGATTTGCATAATGCTCGTCAGGTGATGTGGGGATTTCGATTCCGTAACAGTTATGAGTTACACCATAGTTAAAAACATCAACAACGATATAAATGTCATATCCTCTGACGGATTCATGTAAAACAGCTTTTCCTTCGCCTGTACCGAATCTGTGGAAACGGGCATCTAAAATATAACTGTCTCTCTGATAGCCGTAAAAGGCAATTGATGTTTTGTGCTCACTGATCTGTTCACGTCTCCAGTCTACAATGTAATCATCAACTTTTTTTGCAAGATTTTCACAGCCGGGAAGGGCAATGATACCAAGCGGACCAACTGGAATCTGGGTGAGTTCTTCGGTTAAATCGGGCATTACATAAAACCTCCAAAATAATCTTATATATATTGTAACTCATTTTGAAGATTTTGCAATACTAAAATAGAACTTTGTTTAAAATTATAGAAAAGAATCGTATTTTTTATTTTATTATAGCAAAAAAGTCTAATCGAAATTTCATTATTTTTGTGAAATAGAATTAGTTCTGTTTTTTCTCTTGACTTTTTAATAATTATGAATTATAATATTATCCGTTACAAACGCTGGTGTGGCGAAATCGGCAGACGCAAGGGACTTAAAATCCCTCGGTAGCAATACCGTACCGGTTCAAGTCCGGTCACCAGCACCAAATTGAGTATTCATAAGGGATTTAACCTGTGAATACTCATTTTTTGTATTTTGCCAAAGTATGTAACCCACTATGACACTTTCAGTTTTATAACTGTAAAAATACAGTTTCGTATCGTGTATTGACAAGTCTTAATTATGGTGTTCCACAAATGCGTCAACGAGTTT
>CAZTFS010000116.1:0-5964 GCA_964613045.1 uncultured Eubacteriales bacterium | reverse complement strand
ATTATCATCATATACTTCAGCAACGCAACGGTTATAAAAATTGTAAAAACAGAAAAAACGCTTGTCCAGACAAGTATCTGATTTGCCAACTGTCCGTCATTATCCATCTGATCTGCCATGATCGCACTGGAAACAGCCACAGGCGAACCAAAAAGAGCCACGAACGATGCATAATGTGCCGAGGTAAAATTAAAATATGATGTATATTCGGACAAAACTATCGCAAGAATTATCCCCAGAGCAGGTGCAAAGACGATTCTCGCAACTGTTGCAGGAATTATCTGTTTTCTCAGCCGCCTGACTGCATCAAAACGGAACTGACCGCCTAAAACGATAAGGGCAAGAGGTGAAGCAACAGAAGAAAGCATGTCAATAAAATCATATATAAAAGGGAGGTTGTTTTTTACGGAAAAAACCAACTCACCCGATGCATCCACGGGAATAAACTGCCTTATAATAAGCACTATAAAGCCTGCAAAAACACCTCTGATAAGCGGATTTTTGACAACCTTCATCAAAATATCCTTTATACTTATCTTATTTTTGCCACCCGAAAAAACTGACAGCGATATTACTGCCAGAGCATTAAATAACGGAATCGAAAATGCAGAAAGTATGCTTGCCGTGGCGATACCCTGTGTACCGCCGATCGCTTCCGACAAAGGCAATCCGATAATGGCAAAGTTGGAACGGAAAAAGCTCTGCCAGACCACACCTTTTTGTTTATTGTCTTTTATAAAGCACACACAATAAAGCAGTCCCGCTGCGAAAAGCAGCAGGATCACCGCAACTGCAAAAATGACTGTACTCCACTCTATCTCACCAAGATCTTTAATGTTGTACACGTTAAAAAACAGCAAAACAGGAAGTACGGCATTGAACACGAATTTATTCGCCGTGGCAACAAAATCATCGTTAAACAGCTTTATTTTTTTAAGAAAATATCCTGTCAGGATAAGCAGAACAATGGGCATGACCGCATTGAACGCAAAAAGAAATATTTCCAACAAAGTCATTTGAGTTTTTCCCGTTTCTAAGGTTTAAAAACAACAAACAATACCATTACAGCATACCTAAGATAGTTGCTTTGGGTGCAGCACCTACCATACTGTTTACAGCCTTGCCGTTTTCCATAACAAACAATGCAGGAATGCTTGAGATACCGAAAGCCTGAGCAAGTCCGGGCTCTTCGTCAACATTGACCTTACAGACCTTGATATCAGCTCTTTCTTCTGCGATCTCATCCACAATGGGAGAAACCATCATACAGGGCCCGCACCATGATGCCCAGAAATCAATAAGAACCTTCTTGTCGGAGTTAACAACTTCCGTCTCAAAGTTTTCCTTTGTAACTTTAACTACTGCCATATTTCAGTTCCTTTCCTTGAGATACTTTTCCAGTATCTCAGCCGCATCCCCCACAAGCTCCTTGCAGGGACGCTTTTTATAATATTCGTTCGTGCGTTTTTCAGGCTCGGGGCTGTCAGCACCCTTTATTGAAAGCCCCAAAAGCTCCCTGCAGACATAACTGCCGTTTAGCTCCTTAAACTTCATTGCAAGGGACTGAACATCGCTGTACAGAGCCTTTTTTGCGGCATTATCCTCGGGGCTGTCATATCCGTAGAGAAGTCCCGTTATAACAAACATACCGCTGACCGCACCGCAAACCTCTCTGAGTCTGCCCATGCCGCCGCCAAAAACAGAAGCAAGCCGCATCATTGTTTCAAAATCAACCTTTGTTCTGTCGCAGAATGCTCCGGCAACAGCCTGACTGCAATTGTATCCCTTTTCAAAAAGAGTCATTGCTTCCTGACGCTTACCCATTATACTTTCTCCACGGTGTCAGCCATTTTTCCGAGCCAATCACCCTCATAAAGCTCAATAAGTCCCTTATCGACCTGAGAAGCAAAATCGGGATCAATGGGTATTCTTGCAATCTGAGGTATCCCGTTTGCCGCCGCAATCCTTTCAAGGTTACTTTCGCCGAAAATGAAGTGCATTTTACCGCAATCGGGGCACTCAAAGTAAGACATGTTTTCAACGATTCCCAGAACGGGTATATTCATAAGCTTCGCCATATTTACAGCCTTTGTCACGATCATGGAAACCAGATCCTGAGGTGATGTTACGATAATGATTCCGTCAACGGGAATACTCTGGAATACAGTAAGAGGCACGTCACCTGTTCCGGGAGGCATATCAACAAACATATAGTCAATATCCTTCCATACAACATCAGACCAGAACTGTTTTACAACGCCGGCAATAACAGGTCCTCTCCATACAACAGGATCAGTCTCATTTTCAACAAGAAGATTGAGTGACATAATATCAATACCTGTTTTTGTGGTTGCAGGGAAAAGCTCAGTGTCTGTGCCTGTAGCTCTTTCATGAACACCGAATGCCTGAGGGATCGAAGGTCCTGTAATATCTGCATCAAGAATTGCAGCCTTGAATCCTCGTCTCTGCATGTTTACTGCCATCATAGATGTAACAAGTGATTTACCAACGCCGCCTTTACCGCTTACAACACCTATTACTTTTTTTACTGAGCTGAGCTCATGAAGTTTTTCTTTTTGTATTGCTTTACGCTCTGAACAGCTTTCGCCGCATGAACTGCAATCATGTGTACATTCGCTCATTATATAATCCTCCGTTAATATTATAAACGTTATTATATATTATAGCCCGATTTAAAATATTGTCAACAAAAAAAATCAGACGGCACTTCATAGTACCGTCCGATGAACTTATAATTATTTATTTTCAATACTCTCAAGCTGTTTTTTGTTTTCATTCTCGAGAGCTGCACTGTCACCTGCTTCAGCAGCTTTCTGTATTGCAGCACGTCTTTCAAGAAGTTCTGCGTACATGACCTCTTTCTTCTTACCGTCAAGGTCATAGAAGAGCATGGGGATGATACCGAGAGAGCCTGTAATTGCAGGAATGATGGTAAACATAGCAAACATGTAGAACTTAACACTGTCTGTCTGTTCACGGCCTGCTACGTAAGCACCCTGATCATACTTTATGAGCTTCTTAAGAGCTGTTCTGACAAGAGAAGATACCTTTGAAGAAACCTTTGTTGCAATATCCTTCGCAACAGACGTCATAGCTTCTGTACGGTAGCCGTTCTTCCATTCACAGTAGTCCATTGATTCGTTGTACATTTCTGTACCGATAACAGATCTTGTGCCATAGAACAGAGTCCATACCAGCTCGTATACTGACATAACGATAAGCATACCGATCGTGCTCTGATAGATACCGCCCTTTTTGGTCTTCCAGTTCATGCCGATGATACCGACACCGAAGACGATAACATTGAGGAAATCGGTGATATATTTACTTGCGAGATAAAGGAATTTACTGGAGAAATGTCTGCGAAGCCAGGGAACGTATGCATAGGATACAGGGCTTACGGGAGCAGCCGCAATACCCGTTATCATCGTCATTGATGCCAGATGCAGAACGTCTATGTAGTAGTCACTCTTACTGCCGCCTATACTGAAGCCGGAAAGGAAATCGGAAAGGGTAAGCAGAAGAATCGGCTTATTGTTTATGATCGATTTTACGCCCTGAATAATACTCGGAGATTCAACAGACTGCATGATTCGTTCTTTTGAATTCATAAAGAACCACATTGACATACCGCTGGATACGATGGTAGTAAATACACCCATACCGACAAATGTAGTCAGATACAATGTGCTTTTTGAAGTCTTGAACACACTGTTGTCGATAAGATCAAGGATAACTGTAGTGATCTGTTCGGGAAGCTTCTCACCAAATGTACCGGAGGCGAAGTTCGCAAGGGTGATCAATCTGGTTCGGTCAACAGGGTGCGGAGTAATGGTCGACAACAGACCGTTTCTTGAGATCGTCTGGAATGTGCCGATACCTTCTCTGATAAATGCCAGAAGAACATAGAATACAAATTTGGTCATATCCATTGAAGTTCTGCCTGTAAAGATGAGAGGCATGAGCCAGTAAAGACATGTACCAATAAGACCGGGGACTGCAAGGAAAAGAAGATATGGTCTGAACTTACCCCAACGGGTACGGGTCTTATCAACCATTGCACCCATAAAAATATCGTTTACAATATCCCACACACCGTTGATAGCCTGCTCGATCATCTGAAGCGACAGATCTACCTGAACGATATTGGTTATAAAACGATCAGAATACTTGTCGATATTAAAACTTTGAGCTGCATCCCAAAGCACAAATCCAACAGTTTCCTTTCTGCCGACATATCTGCGGTTTTCGTAGACATACTCGGTATTAAGCTGAGTGGACTGTGTTGTATTATTGTCCGCCAAAATAACAACTCCTGTCAATATAATATTACAATGTAGCCATTATAACACGCTTTTCACTAAATTGCAACAATAATTATTGATAGATAAAGATTTTTTTGTTGACTTTATTGTTATGAAATATTGATATTTTCTTTATAAGATTGTATCATAATAAAAGAAGGATCACATAAAAAAGGACTGAACAGCATGAAAAAGAAGATCATTGTTGCCGGAGCAGGTCACGGCGGAATCGTATGTGCCGCCATTCTTGCGGAAAAAGGCTATGATGTTACAGTTTACGAAAAAAACAAGTATAAAGACATGGGCTACAACTGGACTGACACCTTTATGATAAATAGTCTTGATGACGCAGGTATACCTCGGCCGCCTGAGAAGTTTTATCATCATTCCAAGCCGTTATGCTACACAAATCCGTCAAAAACGGTAAAGATACGGGTAAATAAAGCTTCCGATCCTGACAATTCGGTCATTGAAAGAAAATATCTTGTATACTATCTTATTAAATACGCCGTCAGCAAGGGTGTAAAGTTCAAATTTGATTCTCAGATAATCTGCCCTGTTACCGACTCCGAACGGGTGATGGGGCTGGTTATAAAAAGAAAAAACAAGATCATAACCGTTCCGGCAGATCTTGTTATTGATAATGCAGGCATGAATTCGCCGGTACGCACTCTCCTGCCCGCAAAATTTAATATTCTTAATGATTTTGAAGACGATCAGATATTTACATGTTACAGAGCATTTTACGAAAGAAAATCTTCGGAGTCACCCGAAGACAGCTACACGGTTCACTTTTTTCACATGAGACAACCGGGCATTTCATGGGTCATAAGCGAAGAAAACAATTTTGATGTTCTCGTCGGAAGATTCGGCACTCAGTTGAGTGCACGGGATATTGAAGAAGCGGTAAAAGATCTGAGAAAACACAACCCGGGAATGGGTAAGAAGATCATAAGAGGCGGTCAGACTGTTCAGATACCCATCCGAAGAACCATCCCCCTTATGGTGGCTGACGGTTACGCAGCGATCGGCGACTGTGCAGGAATGACGATCCCGATCATCGGCTCCGGTATAGCAAACAGTATACGAGCAGGCAAATATCTTGCCGATGCAGTAATAAGAGATACACACATGAATTTTACGGCGGAAACGCTTTGGTCTTACCAGTATGAATACTTCAGAAACATAGGAAACTCTTTTGTTGCAGTAGATAAAATAAGAAATCTGTGTACAATGCTTGATGCCGATGATGTGGATTATCTTCTCGAAAAGGAGCTGTTATCCGAAAAGGAGCTTTCCATGTCTGATGATGATTCAGATATTACGGCACTGTATGTTCTGCAGAAAATAGTTAAAGCTCTTCCAAAACTGCCCATGTTAGCAAATGCAACAAAAACTCTTGCTAAAATCGGTACGATCAAAAAAGTACTTGAGGATATGCCTGAAAAATATAATGCAGATTCCGTGTCTGAATGGTGCAAAAAGTACAGTGAAATTTAAAACATTATAATAATATCATTTTCCGAAAAAACAAAAAAGGACAGGTATAACGCCTGTCCCATTTTTGTTTAAATAAAATTAGATCTCAACTGTGCCGAACGGGTGATCAAGAGCAGCAGCAACTCTGAGGATAGCTCTT
>CAZTFS010000115.1:0-6093 GCA_964613045.1 uncultured Eubacteriales bacterium | reverse complement strand
CTTGCCAAGGTGGAGGTAGCGAGTTCGAGCCTCGTCATCCGCTCCATTTTTTTGCTCCGATGTTTTCATCGGAGCTTTTTTCATATCACAACAAAGGGGATTGTATCATTTGCAGCGGTGTTTTTTTGCAAAAATTATAGCAAAACCGCACTTTCAGATTATGAATCCGAGAATGCTCCTTTTTCGGAAATAGTTATTGACTTATCCCTGAATTTGTAATATATTAAAAACAGAAAAAGGAGGAAGAAATATGAATACAAAGAAATTTTTATCAGTTATCCTTTCTGTAATTATGCTTATGAGTGTATTCTCAGTAGCGGTTTTTGCCGCAGAAGATGTTTCACTTGCTGATGGTCTTTCAGCACTGAATGCTCAGTTTGAAAAGGGTGAAGGCCCTGAAATAAACGGTAACACCATTGATTACAGATATTATTCACCTGTAGAGGACGACGATACAAGCAAGTACCCTCTCGTAGTCTGGCTTCACGGTATGGGTGAAGGCTCATACGAAGGCAAACAGATTGAAAAGAACTATATCGGCTACTGGACAAGTGCAGAATTTCAGAGCAGATTCGCTTCTTCAGAAGGTGCATTTATTATCGCAGCCCGTTCTCCCGAAGAAAAGCTGCTTTTCTGGGACGATTGTCTTATTGAACCTCTCAGAGCTGCCATTGATGATTTTATTGCACAGCACAAAGATAACATTGATCTGACCCGTATTTATATAGGCGGTTTTTCAATGGGCGGTAAAATGACACTTAAAATGGCAGTTGCATATCCCGAAATGTTTGCTGCTGCATTCCCGATTTGCCCTGCATGGGCACCCTCAGAGAGTGAAATTGCCTACCTTGCTGATATGCCTGTATGGCTTGTATCAGGTGTCAGAGATCCTATCATAAATTACAGTACAGCAGTTGTTCCCACATGGAACAGCATTGTTGCCGCAAGCAATGACCCTTCAGCTCTGAGATTTTCCACTCTTGAAAAGACTCTTTATCCCGACGGCTCATCCACAACAAGTGCACATCATGCATGGTTTGCAGTAACCAACGATATGTTCTCTGTTGACAACGATGATTATCCTGCAATGAGCACTGTTGACGGAAACGGCGAGGCTGTCACTCTTGTATACCCCGACGGCATGATATCCTGGCTTTCACAGTTCACATCCGATTATGACGGTACTCCCTGCGAAGGAACAGGTAATATTGTTGTTGAATCAGATTCCTCCCTTCCGCTCAAGTCATTGTTCGACACCATCAGATCATTAATTAACAAGTTTATTGATTTGATAAAAAATTTCTTCTCATTTATGCAATAATGATCTGACATCAGTTTTCGTACCCGGCAGAAATGTCGGGTCTTACTTTTTTCTGCGTAAACAAGAAAACGGACGTATAAAACTACGTCCGTCATATATATTACTTCTTTATCTTCATTGAAATGTCAAACGCTTTGACCGAGTGAGTGATCGCACCCATGGAAATGATATCAACACCTGCCTGTGCAACGGTTCTGATATTATCAAGTGTCACATTGCCCGATGCCTCCGTCAGAGCTTTACCGTCAATGAGCTTTACGGCTTCCTTCATCTCGTCAAGTGACATATTGTCAAGCATGATTATATCTGCTCCTGCGTTGACTGCTTCTTTTACTTCATCGAGATTTCTTGTTTCAACCTCAATTTTTACGGTGTGACCGATTTTCTTTCTGAGTGTTTCAACGGTCTTTGTGATTCCGCCGCCTGCATCAATATGGTTATCCTTGAGCATTGCCGCATCGGAAAGATTATAACGGTGATTGTGTCCGCCGCCGCAAGTCACTGCATATTTCTGAATTGCACGAAGCCCCGGAAGTGTCTTTCTCGTATCGGCAATTGATGTACCTGTTCCCTCAACAGCCCTGACTGCAACATTTGTCATGGAAGCAATACCCGACATGTGCTGAACGAGATTCAGAGAAGTTCTCTCACCCTCAAGAAGCTTCAGCGTTTTTCCGCTGAATTCGGCAATCATATCGCCTGCCTTAAGCTCGTCACCGTCATGCTTGTAAAGCGTATATTCAAATGTGTTGTCAAGCAGTGAAAAAACTCTCATTGCAACATCAATTCCGCAGAGCACACCGTCAGCCTTTGAAACAAAATATGCATTCGTTCTGTGTTCATCCGAGAAAAGATAAGCTGATGAAACATCAATATAGTTTATATCCTCCGTAATCGCCTTTTTAATAAGCTCATCAACATAAAAATCGGGAAGTATCATTTTTCGTCCACCTCATTAAGAATTATATGTGCCGCAGTTGCAAGGCTGAGAACCTCGCAAAGCTCCGTTGTCAACGCAAAATTTCCGCCTTTAAGACGGTTTAAAATATTATCAATTCTGATTCTGCCCGAACGTATCTTGCCGTTATCGGGAAGAACGAAATAACCACGCTGAAGTATCTCACGTATCTCCGTCTTTATTCCCTTGGGAACAGGTGCTCCGCCTGTAATATTTTCTACGGGGCTGGGATATTCGGTTACTGTGGGGAAGCCTGCCGCCATACAGCGTTTTATATCCTGTGCCGCACGCCGTGAAAACACAAGAGCTTCAAGAAGGGAGTTGCTGGCAAGTCTGTTTTTACCGTGAACCCCCGTATTTGCACATTCACCTGCGGCATAAAGTCTGGGAACTGTCGTTTTGGCATCAATATCGGTCTCAATACCGCCCATAAGATAATGCTGACAGGGAAAAATGGGAATCAGGTCTTTGGTCATATCCACGCCGTATTTCATACAGCCCTCATAAATACCCGGAAATCTCCATTTTACAAATTCGGGATCTTCATGAGTTATGTCAAGATAGAAATTGTTGCTTCCCGTTCGTCTGCTTTCAAGGATTACGGACTTGGAAACAACATCTCTGGGAGCTAATTCAAGACGCTCGTCATATCTGTGCATGAATCTCTCTTTATTGCAATTAAGAAGAACTGCACCTTCGCCTCTGACAGATTCGCTGATGAGGAACTGCTCACCGTCCTCAGAATTAAATGCTGTGGGGTGGAACTGGATATAACTCAGGTTCTTTATCTTTGCACCCAGCTCATAAGCTATCCTTATTCCGTCACCTGTGGCAGTCTTGGGATTGGTAGTATACTTATAGATCCTGCCTATACCGCCGGTACAAAGAATACAATAGCTGCAGAACACACTTCCGATCTTTCCGTCCTTTATTATATCTGCTCTGAAACCGCTTTTTACTCTTGAAAGGGAATAAAGTGCTGTATTTGAACTCAATTCGATATTTTTATGCTTTTCAGTCTCTTTAAGGAGCTTACGCACCATTTCTGCACCTGTTGAGTCCTTGTAATGCATGATTCTGCGTCTGCAATGACCGCCCTCAAGAGTCTTGTCAAGAGTGCCGTCTTCATTACGGTCAAACTCAACGCCCATATTCTCCATTATGTTAGTAACATCGCCCGGTCCCTCGCTGACAAGCAGTTCAACTGCCTCGATATCATTAGCCTGACCGCCTGCGATCATTGTATCCTGAATATGAAGGTCATAGCTGTCATCCTCAAGATCAAGAACAGCGGCAACACCGCCCTGTGCAAGATTACTGTTTGAAACATGACTTTCATACTTTGCAAGCATAAGCACACTTGCGGATTCATCAAACTGCAAAGCACCGTACATACCTGCAACACCGCAGCCTACAACGAGCACGTCATATACTTTTTTTTCTGTAAGCAAGCTATCCATAATATCATTTCCTTACATATATTAGATTTATTATAACACAGTTTTAAGAATAGTTAAATGCTTTTGTGTTATTTTTTTAGATGAATTTTCCTTGCAATAGAGTATATAATATGTTAAACTTAAATGAGAATATTTTTTACGGTGATAATTTTGGCTCAATTCTACGATAATGAAGTAAAACAGGAAGCTTGTGTCCTTGTAAGTGTGGATACGGGCGAATTTGACGCTGTTGCCTCCATTGATGAGCTGGAAGAATTAGCTTTCACCGCAGGAGCTGTTGTTTTTGCAAAGCTCATTCAGAAAAGAGAACGCCCTGATAACGCCACATACTTAGGCGGCGGCAAGCTGTGGGAATTAAAAAATCTATGCGACAGCAATGACATTGATCTGCTGATATTTGACGGCGAGCTGACACCGTCACAGCAAAGAAACATTGAAAATTTTACCGATGTCCGTGTTATTGACAGAACTATGCTGATACTTGATATTTTTGCCCTGAATGCAAGGACAAGCGAGGGTAAATTACAGGTTGAATTAGCTCAGCTGAAATATTCACTTCCCAGACTTGGCGGCAAGGGTGTTCAGATGTCACGACTGGGCGGAGGTATCGGTACAAGAGGCCCCGGCGAATCAAAGCTGGAATCCGACAGACGTCATATTCACAGACGAATTGATGCTCTTGAGGAAAATCTGAAAAACATGTCAAAGCGTCGGAATCTCATGCGTCAGCGAAGAAAGAAAAACTCCGTCACTACCGTTGCGATCGTAGGCTACACCAATGCAGGCAAGTCAACGCTTCTAAATGCACTTACAGATGCAGGTGTTCTGACTGAAAACAAGCTTTTTGCCACTCTTGACCCTACCGCAAGAGCATTAAAGCTCCCCGACGGCAGAAATGTTCTGCTTGTGGACACGGTCGGATTCATATCAAGACTTCCCCACGATCTGGTTGAAGCGTTCAAGTCCACGCTTGAAGAGGTTGTATATGCAGATCTGATACTTAACGTCTGCGATGCCTCGGATACGGAATTTGAAGAGCATTTAAAGGTCACAAGGCAGGTAATAAATGATCTCGGTGCCGGTGACAAGCCCATGCTGACGGTCTACAACAAATGTGACAGGAATCCCACTCTCAGGTTTTTCGGTGAATCGGGCAACGATGTCAGAATTTCAGCTCTTTACAAACAGGGACTTGACAATCTGCTTAACAAAATGTGCGGTATGCTTGAAAATACAAGACGCAGAGTAAAGCTTCTGCTCCCCTACTCCGATGGCAGTACGGCTTCAAAGATCCGCAAAGAGGGTGCAGTTATAAATGAGGAATACCGTGATGACGGTCTTTATATGGAAGCTGTTCTTGACGGTATTTTTCTCAATATTGTAAGAGATTATATTCTTCCCGATGAAGAATAAATATATACAAATAAGGAGTCAGTTTTATGGACAAATATCTTATTATCAATGCCGATGACTTCGGCATGTGTCATTCTCACAATGTTGCAACAACGGAGCTTTTCAAGTGCGGCGGCATCACATCATCAACAATCATGGCTTGCTGCCCTTGGGCTAATGAAGCTGTTAAATTCGCTAAAGCAAATCCTCAGTACGCAATCGGTGTTCACCTTACCACCACAAGCGAATGGGGTAATTACCGTTGGGCACCCGTAAACAAGGAAAACACCGCTTCTCTGCGTGATGAAGAGGGTTACATGTTCCATGAGTGTGATCAGTTTGCAAAAGCAGCAGATCTTGAAGAAGTTAAGGGCGAGATCGTCGCTCAGGTTGAAAAGCTTAAGGCACTCGGTCTTGAGCCTTCACATCTTGACAATCACATGGGTTCTCTTTACGGTGTTGACACAGGCAGATTTGAGCTTCTTATCGCCACAATCGAAGCCGCAGGCAAATACGCTCTTCCCTTCAGAATGCCCACTGTTTTCACAGATGCTCAGTTCAACAACGATATGCTTGACATTAAAGTTCCCCGTGAACTGATTGATCAGCTTATCGGTCAGCTTGTACAGCTCGGTCAGGCACATAAAGTTGCTATGCCCGACTACCTGCTTCCCGGCGACTGGAACGGCCCTCAGGATGACAGCTACGAGAATTTCAGAGAGTACATCTATGAGCTTTACAGAAGCTTTGAGCCTGGTGTAACAGAAACATACATTCATCCTGCAATCGAGACTGATGAGCTCAAGGCTATTACAGGCTGCTGGCACAGAAGAGTCTGGGAATACAAGCTCTTCTCAGATCCCAAGACTAAACAGCATATTGATTCACTGGGAATCAAGCTTATCAACTACAGAGATCTCAATAAGATGAGAGGTTATTAAAAAAAATGAGAGACAATTCGC
>CAZTFS010000114.1:0-6171 GCA_964613045.1 uncultured Eubacteriales bacterium | reverse complement strand
CAGCCAAAAATCGGCAATCTTCGACAGAAGGTTGTCGATTTTTACTTCTTTACTCTTCAATTTTCGCTTTAAAAACTTGTCGGTCTTCAGTTATGTCCGCAGGATATAGCTTCATTTTGCGGCACTTGTGACGCTAACTTCATTTTGGCTGTCAATCCGTACTTCATTTGTCGGACATAAATGACTGAAGTTGCCTTGCGACAAATTTTGATTTCTTAAATAATTATTTTATGCTTGATATAGGATATGTATTTTGATATAATTAAGAAAAATCATGGAGGTTTTATAATGAAAATGCGTGCTCCTGCTATTCCGCTTATCACTGTTGATCCTTATTTTTCGGTGTGGAGTAAGGATAATATCAATAAAAATACCCCTGTTCACTGGACAGGCAAATCAAATGATATTCTCGGCATCGTCACTGTTGACGGCGAACAATTTCGTTTTCTCGGAAGAGATGATACAAATGTAATTGAGCAGAAAAGTATTGAGATTGATGCAATATCAACAACAGTCCGTTTTGAGAATGAAAAAATCGCATTGAATGTTGTTTTTACTTCTCCCATGCTCGTTACTGATCTTTATTATTCATCACGTCCCGTTTCCTATATGAAAGTTTCATTTGAAAGTCTTGACGGCAATAATCATGATGTGTCTGTCAAAGTTGCTGTCAGTGAGGAACTTGCTCTCAATAAATCAGGTGAGGGCAGAGTATGGTCTGAAAATGCTGATATTAAAAACGGCACTTGCATAAGGATGGGCAACGGTGTGCAGAATATTCTCCGGAGATGCGGTGACGATGTCCGAA
This sequence comes from uncultured Eubacteriales bacterium, assembly GCA_964613045.1. Classification (GTDB taxonomy): domain Bacteria; phylum Bacillota; class Clostridia; order Oscillospirales; family Acutalibacteraceae; genus UBA1081. Next base: position 5,363 of record CAZTFS010000114.1, on the reverse strand, counting down.
TTGATTGGGGATATTTTTATCTGGCTGTTGACGGAGAAGCAAAAACAGGTAATTTTGCTGATGATAAATATTGGATATATGCAGAAAAGAGTCTTGATAACGATGCATTGTTTGTTTTTGCGTATGATGACATTGATTCGATAGTTTATTTTGGTGAGCATTTGAAGGCTTATTGGAAAAAAGACGGGAAAACTATTATTGAAGCAATTGAAGAGGCTATTGATGAGTATGCACCTCTTTATAAGAGATGCTGTGAATTCTCAGATCAAATGAGAAAAAAAGCTGTTGAGATCGGTAATGATAATTATGCCGAGCTTGTCATGCTTGCATACAGACAGGTTATGGCAGCTCATAAGCTTGTTGTTGATAATGAAGGTAATAATCTCTATATTTCAAAGGAATGTTTCTCTAACGGCTGTGCAGCCACTGTTGATGTTACATATCCCAGTTCGCCGATGTATCTTTACTATAATACAGAACTTCTTAAAGGGATGCTCAGACCTGTTCTTAAGTATTCGAGAACCGATGCATGGAAGTTTGACTTTGCACCGCATGATGTAGGTTGTTATCCCATAGTAAACGGTCAGGTTTACGGTGAGAATGCACTTAAATATCAGATGCCTGTTGAAGAATGCGGTAATATGATGGTGCTGATCTCAGCTATCTGTAAGACGGATAATGATTATTCTTTTGCCCGTGAAAATATGGATCTTCTTGAAGTGTGGAATAAATATCTTGTAACCTACGGTAAAGATCCCGATTATCAGCTTTGTACTGATGATTTTGCAGGTCATTTGTCGCATAATTGTAATCTTTCTCTTAAGGCTATAATGGGTATGGCCGGATTTGCAGATATTCTTGCTAATCTCGGAAAAAAAGATGAATCTGAAAAGTTGATGAACACTGCGAAAGAATATGCAGAATCGTTCCTTGAGCGTTCAAAAAATTCTGACGGAAGCTACCGTCTTGCTTATGACAGACCTGATACATTCAGCCTTAAATATAATGCGGTCTGGGATAAACTTTGGAATACCGGTCTTTTCACTGATGAGTTTTATAAAGAAGAGATCAGACGCTACAGAACTGAGGCTCTTCCTTACGGTGTACCGCTTGATTCAAGAGAAAAATATACTAAATCTGACTGGATGCATTGGATATCATGCTTTGGTGATGAGGAAGACTTCTGCTTTATAAATGATCTTTTGCATAAAGCTTATTCTACAATGCGTACAAGAGTTCCGATGACAGACTGGTTCTACACTGATACATCTGAAATGGTAGGTTTTCAGCATCGTACGGTTCAGGGTGGGTTGTTTTTCAGATTTTTATTCTGATCTCTTTTATCAGGATATTGTTACATCAAATGTTAATATTTACTTCATAATTGTTTGGTATCATGTACATAAATAACCGCAAAGGTAAGGTGTCGACATGAAAAATGTGTTGATGATCGTTAATCCCCGTGCAGGAAAAAACAGTAAACGTATTAATACCGGTGATGTTGTCAGAGCTTTTAAGAAAAACGGTATTGAATGTTTTGAGAAAACAACAACTTGCAGGGGTGATGCTATAGAGATTACAAAAAAATATGCTTCTGAGTATGATGCAATTGCATGCTGTGGCGGCGACGGAACATATAATGAAGTTGTCAACGGAATGATGCAATCTGATGCTGATATCCCGATCATATATTTGCCTTGCGGATCGACAAATGATTTTGCAGTTTCGATAGGAATCAAAAATAATCCCGAAACGGCAGTTCAGATGTATGTCGACGGAATGCTGAACAGATTTGATGTGGGCAGACTTAATGAACGTTATTTTACATATGTTGCTGCATTTGGTGTCGGAACAGACTTTTCGTATAATACTTCGCAGAATTTTAAAAATGTTCTCGGACACGCCGCATATATTATAGACGGATTCATTCTTAATATAGTTCCAATTCTTAAGAATCTCAAGTCATATCATCTTGTAATTGAACATGACGAGGGAGTCATTGAAGATGATTTTTATTTCGGAGCAGTTGCAAATACAAACAAAATTGCAGGACTTTTTAAGCTTGATAATTTTGATGTTAAGATGAATGACGGTTTTTTTGAAGTTCTTCTGGTAAGAAAATCAAATGTAAAAGGTGTCGTTGAAGTATTTATAAATGCAATGAGTCAGAAGTATACACATAAAGATATAATGTTTTTTAAAACAAAAAAACTTAAGATTACATCTTCAAGACCTGTGGATTGGACTCTTGACGGTGAATACGGCGGTGCTTACACGGATATGGATATTGAAAATATCCATAAGGCAATAGACCTTGTTTCGCCTGAAAGTAAATTTGTATGATTGAAGATCGGGGCAGAATGGAATGTCCCGATTTTCTTTATCGGAGAGTAATATTTTATGTTTGTCAGACCTTCGTTTTATGATGATTTTCGCTGTAAAGCAGGTGATTGTAATGATTCCTGCTGTATAGGCTGGGAAATTGATATTGATGACTGTTCACTTGAAAAGTATAATGCTGTAAAAGGTGATTTTGGTTTAAGACTGAGAAATTCCATAGATTCTGACGGAGAATATTCGTTTTTCAGATTATGTGACGGTGAAAGATGTCCGTTTCTTAACAAGGATAATTTGTGTGACATATATACAAGGCTTGGAGAAGATTCGCTGTGCAGCATCTGTGCCGAACATCCCAGATTTTATAATCAAATCGGAGATATAACGGAAGTCGGACTCGGACTTTGCTGCGAGCGGGTGTGTGAGTTGCTCTTTGATGATGAATATAAGCTTGAATTTATTTGTGATGGCGAAAATGCCGATCTGAGCGTTGATGAAAAGAGAATATTGCAGCTGCGTAAAAGTATATTTGAAACAGTCCGTTCTCATGACGGTGGTATTTTAAGTAAAATGAATGCTGTTCTTGATTTTGCGGCATCGGCAGAAAATACTGACCGTAATTTCAGATTTTCATCTGATAAAATGCTTTCTGAAAAGATCATAGCTTGTTTTTGTAAGACAGAGCCTATAAATAATGCTTGGACTGAGTATATAAGTGATCTTGATGCATATATTGATATATTATCAATTGATGATAGGTTGATAAATGGTGATTATGAAAAACTGCTTATCTATCTGCTTTACAGACATTTCTCTAATGCGTTGTATGACGGTGAAATTTATTCTTGGGTATTGTTTTGCTGTATAAGTGTTTATTATTGCTTGCTGAGTGATGCATATGCATGCAGCATAAACGGAAAATGTGATAAGGCTTCACGCATTGAGAACATTAAACGATGGTCAAAGCAGATCGAATACAGTACTGAAAATATTGACATTATACGATCAGAATTTTAATTCCGCACTTGCTGCGGAATTTTTTTTGCTTTACAGGAAACTGCGTTGCCATAAAACAAAAAAATTATATGTCCCGCCGATTTGCCCTACGGACACGGCGATGGATAAATCGAATCGGTCGCCGCAGGCGTACGGCGAAAGCCGTTTTCTTGTATATGAAATGGCACTCTCTTATGAGGATTGCTGATTTATATGAAAAAAATGAAAATTATTTTGAATTTAATCTTGACAAATGAATAAAATAGTATTATATTAATATCAAGGTTAGCACTCATATGATGAGAGTGCTAATTGAATGTAGGTGAGAAGTATGGAGCTTTCTGAACGAAAAAAGAAAATACTTTCTGCTGTAGTTGACAGATATATCTTGACAGGCGAACCTGTCGGTTCAAAAGTCCTTTGCGGTGACCTTTCGGTATCATCTGCTACCGTAAGAAATGAGATGTCAGAGCTTTCCGAACTGGGATATCTTGAACAACCTCATACTTCAGCCGGCAGAATTCCGTCACAGCGTGGTCTGAGGTATTATATTAATAATCTGATGCAGAGTTATGATATAAGTGATGCAGAGCGTTTTGCTATCGAAAGCCGTTTTGACAGTTCTGCAGGTGAGCCCGAAGAGATAATTACTCACGCAGCAAAGCTTCTGTCGGAAATAACAGGCTGTGCTTCTGTCGCATCGACTCCGTATGATTCTCATGCCGTAATCAGACGTGTTGAGCTTGTGCCGGTCAGTTCAAGAACGGCGTTGGTTGTTTTGCTTGTATCAACAGGTGTTATAAAGAGCCGTATCTGCCGTTGTGAAAACGAAATCAATATAACTGTTGCCGAGTTGTTTTATAGCATTGCCGCTGCTCATTTTGTTGGCGTAAGCCCTAATGATCTGACTACTGCAAAGATTCAATCTCTTGCCGCTTCCTTGGGAGATAAGGCTTTTAAAATGATCCCCCTGCTGTTTACGCTTTATGAGCTTGCACATGATGCATCAAAGTTCAATATTATTACTGAAGGACAGTCTAAACTTCTGAATTACAAAGAACTGGAATCTGATGTGTATAATATTTTTGAATGTCTTAAGTTGAAATCGGGGCTCAGTCAGATACTAAGGTCAGGCAGAGGTGATATCAGCGTTTCGATCGGCAGAGAAAGTATGAACCGTGCACTTGAAAATACGAGTATAATTTCATCGAGGTACTCAGTAGGAGGCAAGATCGTCGGTTCAATGGGAATAATAGGTCCTCTCAGACTTGATTATGCACGTATTATTCCTAACATAATGTTCATTAGTGAAACTGTAGGAAAGGTTCTTTCCGAAGCAATAGATGAGTGAGGTAATGAAATGGATAACAATGAAGAAAAAGTTACGGATCAGGAAAACATATATGAAGATGATTCTGTAAAGACTGATAAAAAAGAGAAAAAGTCCAAAAAGTCAGATAAGACAAGTGAAGAGCTGAAAAAACTTCAGGATGATTATTCAGCACTCAATGACCGTTATATGCGTACTCTTGCTGAATATGATAATTTCAGAAAGCGTACCCAGAAGGATATTGAGTCAAGAGTTTCATATACAAAGACAGATATTCTTTCAAAGATTCTTCCTGTTGTTGATAATTTTGAAAGAGCATCTTCAAATGCGGCGGCTGATTTTGACGGATACAGGAAGGGTGTCGAAATGACTGTTAAACAGTTTATGGAGATACTTGCAAGTCTCGGTGTTGAGGAATTCGGTGCTGTCGGCGATAAGTTTGACCCGAATTTCCACAATGGAGTTATGCATATTGAAGATGAAAGCTATGGCGAAGATGAGATTGTTGACGTCTTTATGAAAGGCTATAAGATCGGTGATAAGATCATTCGTCCCGCAACCGTCAAGGTAGCAAATTAATTCGGTATAATTTTAATTATAATATTATAAAAGGAGACATCAATCATGTCAAAAGTTATCGGTATAGACTTAGGTACAACAAACTCATGCGTTGCAGTTATTGAAGGCGGCGAGCCTGTTG
>CAZTFS010000113.1:0-6216 GCA_964613045.1 uncultured Eubacteriales bacterium | reverse complement strand
ACAAATCAACCTGAATACTCATCCTTGTATTTTACCCATCCATTTGGTTCTGCATCAAAGTTCACAACTGAAAGTACAACCCAATCTGTGCCTTCTTGTCGGTTAGCAAGGTTTCGGATTATTTTTTGAATTTTATATTTTCTCAGCCACAAGCATCCAACCGTAATATACGCACAAAAAAGACTGCATCGGCACTTTTTAAGCGAAGATACAGTCTTACATTTTTATTATTCTGCTTTTACCAGCCCATTTTTATCATTGCACCTGTGCCGTCGGTATTTATCTCACCTTTGAGTATCTTAAGCCCCTCTATAACAGCCCAGACTTCCATGGCGATCGAAGCAACACCGAATGTCAGCACAAGCCCTGCAAGTGTAACCACAAGCTGTATCGTGGCTCGCTTTGTATTATCAAGATAAAAATTGTGCAGACCGAACATTCCGCCGATGATCGCAAGAATACCTGCAATATATGCAGAACGCTGCGGACGGGGTGCAGACGTGTAATCAGAGTGAGTCTGATTACAAGTCTGCTGATAATATCCCCCGTTGGGAGTTGCTCCCACATCAGGCTGAGCATTGTTGTTCCGGTATCCGTAGTTATTTTGATTGTACGGATTCTGCTGTTCATTCGGCTGCTGTGCAGTCTGACCGTTATCATTAGCAGTTGAGTTTGCCGCATTGCCGCAATAAGGACAAACATTAAAGCTGTCATCCATTGCTCTTGAACAAATTTTACATGTTTTCATGATAGTAACCTCCTATTTTTCTTTTTTCAGAAATAAATTCCTTATATTTTTATTCGGATTTATCTGTCCGAAATGCTTCACCGTTTTTGATATTCTCGACGGAATTGAAGGATCCCACTCTTCCTTTTTTGCACAGTTTTCAATACCAAAATAAGGCAAAAGCTCACTGAGTTCATTCTTGAATTGCTTGTATGGCGGTTTATTTTTACACCATGCCGACTCAGCAGATGCAATAAATCTCGGAAAGCACATGTATTCCATATAGCTGAAATTATCAATATATTCTGTCCAGATCGGAATATCCGTTCCGATGACATTCTCATTTATATCTGTATTATAATTATACACCTTCTTAAGCGGTGTCATGGAATACGGATAATCGGCGTACATGTGGCTGAAATCGCTGACTATAATACTGTTAGGGCTTTTTTTGCTCATTTCCTTGGGATCGAGCCACCGCTGAATAATGACATCTCTGTCCAAATTGCCGCTTTTCAGCGATTCATTCCAGGTGATGACCTTTTTACCCTTTGATGCAAGATGATTTTTTATCCTGTTGATAAAATAGCCCTGCAAAGCTTCTTCATCGTTGAGTTTTTCATCGCTGATACGCTTCTGACAGCACTGACAAGACTGCCACTGCTTCTTCGGAGCTTCATCACCGCCTAAATGTATGTATTCGTCGGGGAATATATCACATATTTCATCAAGGATGCCGAAAAGAGTTTCGTAAGTTTTCTCACTGCCGGCACAGATGATATCAGTAAAAATACCGCCGGTAGTTTTTATTTCAACCTTTTTGCCCCGGCAAGCAAGATCAAGTGAGGCAAGCAAAGCCGATGAGTGTCCGGGCATATCTATCTCGGGGACGACCTTCATGTAATGCTCATGGGCAAATTCAACGATCTCTCTCATCTGTTCATGGGTAAAATGCCCCGCATGAACGTCATTATTCTGTTCCTTGCCGAAATGATTGCCGTAACGCTTCGAGCCCACCTCCACAAGCTGAGGATATGCTTTTATCTCAGGCCGCCAGCCCTGATCGTCGGTAAGATGCCAGTGAAAAACATTGAAATGCATCTTCGCACAGTAACTTATCATCTTTTTAACATCGTCAGTATCGAAAAAATGACGGCAACAATCCATCATAAAGGCTCTGTATCCGTATTTCGGCGAATCGGAAATATGAACATTGGGCAGATTCATGCCGCTCTGAAATTTAATCTGCTCAAGTGTGTTTTCTGCATAGAAAAAGCCAACATCTGCCGATGCTCTGATCGTAATGTCGTTTTCAATACAGATGCTGAATTCTTCATGCCCCATTTCGGGCTCTTTGATCTTTATGATGTTGGCATCGGCTTTTGTAAAACCGTCCTTGTATTCAATAGAGTACGGGGCAGGTATAAGCGAAAGTTTCATTTTTAATCACCTTATAATATAATAGGTACATTCTCTTTAATTATCATTGAATCGGCTGTAACGCAGCAGTTGACCGCCGTTATCCCAACACCTGCTTTATACGCATTTCTGAGTGCATCACCGAAAGCCTTGTGGGTTTCATCATTGGGAGAAAATGCGGTTATGTTTTCCATCTGGACAACAAAAAGTATCTTAGCACTGTATCCGTTTTTCAAACATTCAACAAGCTCATTGATATGCTTAACTCCCCTTTCGGTGGGGGCGTCGGGAAACAGGGCAACACCGTCTTTTTCAAGAGTCACACCCTTGACCTCAAGAAAGATCTTTTCTTCACCGTTTTCTATATAAAAATCAAAACGGGAATTCCCGTACTTAGTTTCCGGACGGACAACAGCATCGGGAAATATCTGCCTAAGATATTCACCTGCGACGACGTTCGGTGCCTGAGAATCAATATTGACCGTCTCGGTATTTTTTCTGACGGCAATCAGATCGTATTTTGTTTTTCTCATAGGGTTGGAGCTTTCTGTCAGAAAGACCTCGGTATCTTTTATAAGAAGCTCCTTGCATCTGCCTGTATTTTTTACATGACAGACCACCGTTTCACCGTCAAGCTCACAATGAGCAATAAAACGGTTGGGACGTGAAATAAATTTCGCTTTACGGATATTATTGTACTTCATAATTTTTAAACCGTGATAAAATATTTTCAAAGAATCAATAAAGACTGATTTTGTTCAGGATTATTATAACATAACAGTTAAAGTCATTTCAACATACAAAAAACAGCCATCTGAAGATGACTTCAAATCAGAATTTATCAATGAACAATTTACAATTTACAATTTACAATGTACAATGATTTATAAAAAACCGCCTGCATCGCTACATCTGCACGATTGTAAATTGTACATTGTACATTGTTAATTGGTTCGATAAATTATTGTTTGTCACGTCTTCCATAACCTCAACATACTCACAGCAGAGGTTTATGTATTGTGAGTTTGAAGAAAAAGTGAAATCATACCTGAGTGCCGAATATGTTTCGTACAGATCCGAAAAGTAAAAATTTATATTTTCATAGCTCAGATTATCGCTTAATTCTCTTTTTTCTTTATCCGATAACTGAGCAAAACTGCTTATGAGTGCTGAAGAAAATGACTTAAACGCATTCCGTTGGCCTTCCGTCGTCATTTTTGTTTTCTCAGCCGTAACGGTTACACTGTCGATGTTGCTGTTTTCGTCCAGCACCATTGAAAGCATGATATCGTCTTCCGAGCAAAGATTGAAATACACATGATAAGCTCCCTCATACAAAAACATATCAAAATATTCAAAAGCATAATGCTCATTTATCTGAGACATACGCTCGGACAACATTTCATAATCAGGCCGTTCCGACTCGGTACAACCCGCAAGGGAAAAGATCACAACAAAACACAACAGAACGGTAAGAATTTTTTTCATACACAGCACTCTCCGATATTTTTATTTAATATATATTTGAAAAGCCCGTTGTGTATGACGAAAAAAGCGATATAAATCCGCAAACGGCTCTGTAATATAACAGTCACGCCTCATTCCTCATCAAATCAGAAACAGTCTTTTTGTTTGACTTTTCTATTATAATGTAATATAATTTTTTCGGGGTGGTATTATGCCGAAGAAGAACAGCCGTAACACAAAAAGCAAGATAGTTTCCGCCGCCTGGAAGCTTTTTTACGATAACGGCTACGAAAACACCACAATTGAAGACATAATTTTTGAATCGGGAACATCAAAAGGCTCTTTCTATCATTATTTCGAGAGCAAGGATGCTCTTTTAGGCTCGCTTGCATATCTTTTTGACGAAAAATATGAGGAGCTGGAAAAAGACATAGACTTTGACACCGACAGCATCGATACTCTTCTGTTTCTGAACCGTCAGCTTTTCGAAATGATTGAAAACACCGTTGACCTTGAGCTGATGAAAAGGCTTTATTCCACCCAGCTTGTTACAAAGAATGAAAAACAGCTTCTTGATCACAACAGAGTCTATTACAGACTGCTCCGTAAGATAGTTATCGCAGGTCAGGACAAAAATGAGATCACAAGATCCATGTCTGTTAATGAGATAGTCAAATACTATGCATTCTGCGAAAGGGCAATAATTTACGATTGGTGTCTTTGCAACGGCGACTATTCCCTCAGCGATTCCGCAGGCAAAATGATGCCGTTTTTCATGAAAAGAATTTTAAATGATTAGAGTTTGATTTGCGTATTATTTTTAGTATAGAATCCGTTCTTGTTACCCTCCCCTTAAATTAAGGCAATTTTATATTTTAATCCTGCAAAAGTACAGATTTCGGTCTGTACTTTATTCTGTATTGCATTCTTTATATTTTTATGTTATACTTGCATCTGTACTGTTTAAAACATTTTTATTTGTGAAAGGAGTTGTTTTTTATGGATAAAGATACCATTCAGATCCTTGTGGCAATGATCCTCTATATGGCTGCTGTTATCGGAATCGGTGTTGTTTATGCAAAAAAAGCAAACAAGAGTTCAGAAAACTATTATCTCGGCGGCAGATCACTCGGTCCTTGGGTTACAGCAATGAGTGCGGAAGCTTCAGACATGAGCGGCTGGCTTCTTATGGGTCTTCCCGGCGTTGCATACTGGTGCGGTCTTGCCGATGCGGCATGGACAGCGATAGGTCTTGCTATCGGTACATACCTCAACTGGCTTATCGTCTCAAAAAGACTTCGCCGTTACAGCATCAGAGCCAACAATGCGATCACTCTTCCCGAATTTTTCTCAAACCGTTTCCGTGAAAAGAACAAGGTCATTATGACTCTTGCAGCACTTTTCATTCTTATTTTCTTTACTGTTTACGCAGCAAGCTGTTTTGTAACATGCGGTAAGCTTTTTGCAACACTTTTCGGTCTTGATTATAAGCTGATGATGATCATCGGTGCAGTATTTGTTCTCGTTTACACAATTCTCGGCGGTTTTCTTGCTGAAAGTGCATCAGATTTTATGCAGGCTATCGTTATGGTAGTTGCACTGGCAGTTATCGTTATAATCAGCATATTCAAAGCAGGCGGAATCGGAGCAGTTATCGAAAACGCACAGGCTATCCCCGGATTCCTTGATTTCTTCGGCATTGCAAATCCCACCACAGAGATAGTTGACGGTGTGGCTACTCAGGTAGTTTCAAACGGCAGTGCCGTTTTCGGTGAAGCCGGCGAATATGGATTCCTTACTATCGCCTCAACACTTGCATGGGGTCTCGGTTACTTCGGTATGCCTCAGGTTCTTCTCAGATTCATGGCTATCCGTAAGGAAAAGGAACTCAAGATGTCAAGAAGAATTGCAATGGTATGGGTCGTTATCTCCCTTGCAGTTGCAGTTTTCATCGGTCTTATCGGCAGACAGCTCTTCCCCATCGAGCATCTTACATCAGCAAGTGCAGAAAGCATCTTCATCACACTTTCAACAAGCTACCTTCCCCCTATCATTGCAGGTTTTGTTATGGCAGGTATCCTTGCAGCAACTATCAGCTCATCAGACTCCTACCTTCTCATTGCTGCTTCAGCCTTTGCAAAGAACATCTTCCAGGGCGTTATAAAGAAGAAGGCAACCGACAAGCAGGTTATGACCGTTACAAGAATCACTCTTCTTGCTATCGCACTTATCGGTATTCTTATTGCACTTGATGAGGACAGCGTAATATTCACAATCGTTTCATTCGCCTGGGCAGGCTTTGGTGCTACATTCGGTCCTCTTATGCTCTTCTCACTTTTCTGGAAGAGAACAACAAGAGCCGGTGCTATCGCAGGTATGGTCGGCGGTGCAGGAATGGTCTTCTTCTGGAAGCTCGTTATCAGACCTCTCGGCGGCGTATGGAACATATATGAACTTCTTCCCGCTTTCATCTTCTCAGCTCTTTGCATCCTTGTAGTCTCACTTCTTACAAAGAAACCCTCAAAGGAAATTGAAGAGGACTTTGAAGCTGTAAAAGCAGGTAAAGTTGAAGATGTCGTTGTTGCAGAATAATAAGACTTAAT
>CAZTFS010000112.1:0-6295 GCA_964613045.1 uncultured Eubacteriales bacterium | reverse complement strand
TGGTGGAAGAGGGTGGATTCGAACCACCGAAGTCGTTGACGGCAGATTTACAGTCTGCTCCCTTTGGCCGCTCGGGAACTCTTCCATCTTTATTTTGTTTTACATTGAGAAAAAAAATGGAGCTGGTGGACGGACTCGAACCCCCGACCTGCTGATTACAAATCAGCTGCTCTACCAACTGAGCTACACCAGCAACTCTCAACGCGAGTCATAATATATCACATAAAACGGACAATGTCAAGAGTTTTTTTTGATTTTTTTTAATTTTTTTTGTTTTGTGTTTTTATTTTACATTTTCTGATACTTATGTTATAATAAAAAACGGTGGTTGTATGAGTAAAACGAAAACACGGTCAGACTCGAAACTGAGCAAAAACGAAGCGATCATTTGCGTTGTTTTCTGTGCTTGTTTAGGTTGCCTGTTTATTTTTAATAATTGGAATTGGAATGATTCCTTCAGTAAGGAAGATGCTGTGGAGTTGACTGCTCGGTATGATTCTGTGAGTTATCCTCAAATGAAATTCAATTATGTAATATTGTATTTTACTGATTACGAAAATCAGCTTATTGACGGAGCTTGTGTGAGTGAGGAGCTTGAAGAGAATCTGAACACTCTTGAATACGGAACAACCGTTTATATGCTTATTGATCCGAAAAGCGGCTACGTTATGGAATTGAGGACTGACGAGAAGATCTTGCTTGAATTTGATTATGCTCAATCTCAAATGCGGCTTGACAGATTATGTTATTTATGTCTGGGAGTAATTATGTTGTCAGGTTCTTTGTGGTTTGCTGTTTTGAAACTTAAACCAAAACGAATATATCACCGATAAACTTTAAAATCCTGTCGTATATTGACGGGATTTTAAATATTTTATCTTTAATATAAACAAAAAAACTTTAATAAAATACTTGAGTTGAGATTTGGTGTATGATATAATAAATTGATTTAATATTACTACTGTAAATTAAGGATGTTTTTATGGCTGATAATATTATATTTTACTTTTCGGATCAACAGCGGTGGGATACCTTTAATGATGTGCTCATGCCCAATCTTACGGCACTTGCATCTGACGGGGTCACATTTTCCGATGCTTATACTTGTCAGCCTGTTTGCGGTCCTGCAAGAGCATGCTTGCAGACAGGGGAGTATGCAACAGGTTGCGGAGCCTATTGGAACGGCATTCCGCTTTCGCCGGACATCAAACCTCTTGCCGAGTATTTTAATGAAGCAGGATATGATACAGCTTATATCGGCAAATGGCATCTTGCGTCGGACAGATATCCGCATGCAGGTTTTCACTGTGAACGAACTGCCGTTCCCGAAGAAAAAAGAGGCGGCTATGGATACTGGAGAGCTGCAGACGTGCTTGAGTTCACTTCCCACGGCTATGACGGATATGTTTTTGATGAGAACTGCAACAGAGTTGATTTCAAAGGCTACCGTGTGGATCGTATCAACGATTTTGCTCTTGAATACATAGAGAAGCATGACAAAGACAAGCCGTTTTTCATGTTTGTATCTCAGCTTGAGCCTCATCATCAGAATGATCATCACTGTTTTGAAGGCCCTGCGGAAACTGTTGAAAAGTTCAGGGATTATCCTGTTCCGCCCGATCTGTCTTTTCTTGACGGCAACTACGAGAAGGAATATCCCGATTATGTGGCGGCGATCAACAGACTGGATGAAAATCTGGGGAAGCTTACAGAATGTCTTAAAGCAAAAGGAATTTACGAAAATACCGTTATCGTTTATACCAGTGATCACGGCTGTCATTTCAAAACGAGAAATGCGGAGTATAAGCGTTCGTGTCATGACAGTGCCACGCATATACCGTTGGTGATCTCGGGCGGTTCTTTCAAAGGCGGCAAAACAGATGAAAGACTTGTAAGTCTTATTGATCTGCCCCCGACACTGCTGTCCCTTGCAGGCATAAAGATTCCCGAACATTACAAGGGAAATGATCTTAACAGCAGCGATGAGCGTGAATGCGTATTCATGCAGATCAGTGAATCCCAAGTGGGCAGAGCCATCCGCACAAAAGATTTTAAATATTCCGTAAGAGCGATGAAAAGCGGCGAAATAAGCCACAGTGCATCGGTATACTTTGAGGATTATCTGTATGATCTGAGAAATGATCCGTTGGAAAAAATAAATCTTATTAAAGATAAAAAGTATTCGGAGCAAAGAGCCATGCTCAGAAAAATGCTTATTCGTCAGATGATAAAAGCAGGGGAGAAGGAACCGAAAATATTTCCTGCTCTGATCGTCAGAAGAATATAGTTTTCAATTATTGTTTAAGTTTAATTTTTAATATAGGGAATGATTCAAATGAAAAATTTAAGTACATTTACAAAAGAAGAATTAAAGGCTTTTGCACGGGAAAATCAGAAGCGTTATGATGAGATAAAGGCAAGATGTCTGACTATAGATATGTCAAGAGGCAAGCCCGGTCCCGAACAGCTTGATGTGGCACAGGAGGTATTTGCAAAGGCTTTTGAAATGACAGATTATAAGTCAAAAAGCGGTTTTGACTGCCGTAACTACGGTCTGCTTGACGGAATTGTTGAATCAAAGGAGCTTTTTGCCTCTCTTCTTGGTGTTGAACCCAAAAATATAGTTATCGGCGGTAATGCAAGTCTTGAGCTTATGTTCAGTTTTATCAGCCAGTGTTATTCACACGGTATTGCAGGTTGTGCTCCCTGGTCAAAGCTCGATGAAGTAAAATTTATCGCAGTTGTGCCCGGATATGACCGCCATTTCGGTATTGCAGAGTATTTCGGCATTAAGATGGTCAATGTCCCCATAAGTGAGACAGGTCCCGATATGGATATGGTCGAAGAGCTTGTAAAAGACCCTGCTGTCAAGGGTATGTTCTGTGTTCCCAAGTATTCAAATCCCGACGGTTTCACATATTCCGCCGAAACTGTTGACAGACTTGCAAAAATGCAGCCCGCAGCAAAGGATTTCAGAGTTATCTGGGACAATGCATATATCATTCACGATCTTTACGATACTTCAGACGAGCTTGTCAATATTTTTGATGCGGCAAAGAAATACGGAACTGAAGATAATTTTGTTGAGTTCTGCTCAACCTCCAAGATAACATTTCCCGGTGCAGGCGTTTCCGCACTTGCAGCATCGGACAACAACATCAAGGAAATACTCGGAAGACTTACCGTTCAGATTATCAGCTATGATAAAATGAATCAGCTTCGTCATTCTTATGTTTTCCCCGATGTTGATTCCCTCAAGGCTATGATGAAAAAGCATGCTGACGTTTTAAGACCCAAGTTTGATGCTGTTCTTGAAGTTCTTGATAAGGAGCTGGGCGACCTCGGTATCGCTTCATGGCACAAGCCCAACGGCGGTTACTTCATCAGTCTTAATGTTGATACCGGCAGTGCAAAGTATGCAGGTCAGCTTTGTAAGGAAGCAGGGCTTACACTTACGGGCGTAGGTGCAACATTCCCCTACAAGAATGATCCTGAAGACAGAAATATCAGAATTGCTCCTTCGTATCCTTCAGTTGAGGATCTTAAGACCTCTGCCGAGCTTTTGTGCGTGGCAGTCAAGCTGGCAGCAGCAAAGGAATTGTTATGATGAGAATAGGTCACGGTTATGATGTGCACCGTTTTGCTCCCCACAGGGATCTGATACTGGGCGGTGTGAAGATCGACTATGAATTGGGACTTCTCGGTCATTCTGATGCTGATGTGCTCACTCATGCTGTATGCGATGCACTTTTGGGTGCGGCGGCATTGGGTGATATAGGAAGACATTTTCCCGACAGCGATGACCGTTACAAAGGGATCGACAGTATTATACTTTTAAGACATGTGGTATCCTTGCTTAGTGCGAACGGCTACAAAGTCGGTAATATTGATGCAACGATAATTGCCCAGAAGCCTAAAATAGGCGGTCTGAGCAGTGAAATGGTCAAAAATATCGCAGATGCATGCAATGTTGATGTGTCCTGCGTGAATGTCAAAGCAACTACCGAGGAAAAACTCGGATTTACAGGTAGATTGGAGGGTATTTCGGCTCATGCCGTGTGCCTAATAGAAACAGTCTGACAGGCAGGTGTTTTTTTGATGGAATTTTTAGGACTACTGACCATATCCGAAACATTGTCCTCTGTATGGGACAGGTTTGCCGGTGCAGTAATGAGCTTCAATTCATTTAAAGATATAATTGATGTTCTTTTTGTCGCTGTGCTTATCTATACGCTGATAATTCAGATGCGAAGAAGTCAGTCCATGCAGATAATGAAGGGTATTGTGCTCGTTATGGTGCTTTACGGCGTTGTAAATTTGTTTGAAATGAATGCCAGTAAGTATCTGTTCAGCGAATTCTTCGGTGATCTGTTGGTAATTCTCGTTATTATTTTCAGCGGCGAGATAAGGCAGGCACTTGAACGTATGGGACAGAAAAAAACATTTTCATTTCTTTCGCTGTTCAGCTCGAAAAATGACATTGATGTTACATACGACGTTATTAACAGTGTCTGCCGTGCATGTGCTGAAATGAGCGAGGATAAGATAGGTTCGCTTATTGTATTCCAGCGGAAATCTCTTCTGGGTGATATAACAAGGCAGAGCGTTCCCATTGATTCATGTGTTACTACAGAAATGCTTCTGAGCGTTTTCTTCCCGAAAGCGGCTTTGCATGACGGTGCAATCGTTATCAGAGACGGCAGAATCGTTGCGGCAAGATGTGTAGTTCCGCTTAAGAATGAAAAGGAAGTCACCGAGCATGTGGGTACACGTCATCGTGCCGCACTTGAAGTAAGTCTTCGTTCTGATGCTGTAGCGGTTGTTACAAGTGAAGAGACGGGTATTATTTCCGTGGCTTGCGACGGTAAGCTTATCAGAGGTCTTTCCGATGCACAGCTTCGTGAAATGCTTGTTGAGCTTCTTGTTGTCGATGCTTCTGACAGTGACGATAAAAAGAAGAGAAAATTAAAAACGAAAAAGGGGGATAAAACAAAATGAGTCAGTCTCCCGAAACAAAAAAGAAAACAAGCGGATTAAACGAGCTGATGAATAACAATAAGTTCGTAATGGTTTTGTCCGTAATAATTGCATTTATTGTATGGGTTGCCGTTGCTATGTACAAAAGCCCCGAGGAATCCTATACGATTTATAATGTACCGATTACCATAGACACTGAAAACAGTATCGTTTCCCAAAAGGGATATGTTAATTTCTGGCAGAGCGATGAAGCTATCGACGTTACTGTCACAGGTCCGAGATATCTTATAACTTCACTCACTGCTGATGATATAACGGTTTCCGCAAACCTTAACACCGTGGACTCTGCAGGTGTTTTTGATCTGGCATTAAAGGTCAGTCTTAAAGAAGGCAGTCAGGATATAAGCATTTCTGCTCAGTCCAAGACCGCTGTAGAGGTTTATTTTGATGCGGAATGTGAAAAACAGTTTGATATAGTTATTGACAGCAATGTTATTCCCGATCATGTGGCTCAGGGCTATCAGTTTGAAAGTGCAGATCTTACCGTCTCTACAGTTACTCTCAAGGGACCTGAAACGGAGATAAATAAGGTCGTAAGTGTAGTTGCAGACCCTCAGTTCTCAGAAGACCTTATGTATATGACGGATACCTTACCGGTTGAGCTCAATCTTGAAGGTGCAACTGCCGCAGAAACAGTTTCCGTGAACAAGTATGTTGAGCTTGTAGATGCACAGGAGTATTTTGTCAAGATATACATCAATAAATTTGCGGAGCTTAAGCCGAAAATTGAGTTTACAGGTACTCAGACAGGCGGTGTATCCGTCAGCTTCAACTCTAATATTATAGAAGCAGTTGTGGATACCGAGGCAGAGATGATAAGTGATGAGCTTACTGTTCTGACCCTTGATTATGCTGATCTGAGTGAGGGTGTAAACAGTTTCCGTGTACAGCTTTCGGATCTGGAGCTTCCCGCAGGAATTGTACTTAACGATCCGGAAGAAATAATATATATAACTGTTACAATGTATTAAAGATAAGGAGGCAGATGAATGAAAAAGAGATATTTTGCTTTTGCTGTATTGCTGACAGCCATTGTTATTGCATTCAGCGGATGTGATGCCTTTACGTTCAATTCTGCCGAGAACCTTGTCCGTCCGCCCAAGCTTTCAGGCTCTGACGGTGAATTACAGGCGGCTTTTGAAGAAGTCATTCGTGAAAAAGGCGAATATATTCTTAAATATCCGTCAGCCGGTGATTACCGTTCGGCATTCGTAAGATATGACTGCGATGGCGACGGAGCTGACGAGGCATTTGTTTT
>CAZTFS010000111.1:0-6495 GCA_964613045.1 uncultured Eubacteriales bacterium | reverse complement strand
ACCGGAGATTTTTTCTCCGGTATTTTTTTATGTAGATTTTTTCTCCGGTATTTTTTTATGCATTGACATTACTACGAATATTTTGTATTATTTAATGTGTATTATATTTTGAGGTTGAATTTATGAATATACTTACTGTCGGAGATGTTGTGGGAAATAACGGTTGTGAATTTCTGAGAAAAACTCTCCCTGCTTTCAAAAAATTAAAAAAAATTGACATATGTATCGTCAACGGTGAAAACTCGGCACAGGGCAACGGAATTCTGCCCCAATCCGCAAATCACCTTCTTGACAGCGGTGCAGATCTTATCACAACGGGCAATCATGCTCTCAGACGTTTTGAAATTTACGACAAATTCGACGAGGAAGACTTCCCCATGATACGCCCTGCGAATTTCTACCGTACAGCTCCCGGCAAGGGCTATTACATTATAGACAAGGGCTTTATTCAGATTGCCGTGATAAACCTTATGGGTGTTGCATATCTTGAAAATAACGAAAATCCTTTTGACTGTATTGACAGAGTGCTTGAAGAAGTCAGGAACTGCAGGATCAAGCTTCTTGATTTTCATGCGGAAGCTACAGGCGAGAAAAGAGCAATGGGATTCTATCTTGACGGCAGAATATCTGCAATGTTCGGCACGCATACTCACGTACAGACTGCGGATGAGCAGATTCTTCCAAAGGGTACGGGCTATATCACCGATATCGGCATGACAGGTCCGATACAGTCTGTTTTAGGCGTCACTCCTGCACTTGCAATCGAAAAAATAAAAACCAACTTACCCGTCAGATTTGAAAATCCCGACGGTGACTGTAAAATGGAGGGTTGTATCTTTGAGATCGACAATAAAACCGGAAAAACCGTTTCAGTTGAAAGGGTCAGCCTTACTTAAGATCATTTCCGTCATACTTGTATTCACATCATTGATATGTTGTTTTTCAGCCTGTGACGATACAGTCATAGCAACGGAAGCAAACACATCCCCCGACAGAGTCGTGCAGTCGGCAGACTCCTCCGAAGTTATCAATATAGGCTATTCAAAAGCAGACTCTTTAAATCCGTATTACGTTTCAACAGATCTTAACAGCGATCTTACATCGCTTGTCTTTGAACCTCTTTTTTATCTGGATGATACATTCTGTGCAACAAACGGTCTTGCGTTGTCATATTCCCTTGAAGGATTGAAGCTGACTGTAAAAATAGATACCTCTGCGGCGTTTTCAGACGGTGTCCAGCTGTCAAGCACCGATATAATCTACTCTTTCAATGCCGCAAAAAAATCAAGCGTATACAGCAATGAACTGCAATATATCACTTCCGTTTTTGCTTCATCGGCAGACACTGTGGTATTTGCCCTCTCAGGCAACTGCCGTAATGCTCAGGATTCCCTGACCTTCCCTATCGTAAAATCGGGAACAGCCGATAATTCTGCCTCTGTCCCCATCGGAACGGGACTTTATGCCTATTCGGTCAGCGAAAGCAACATTACACTTAATTATAATCCCTATTGCAGAAAGCCTCAGCCCAATATCACAAAAATTGAGTTTCAGCAACTGGATTCATCTTCGACACTTATCCATACACTGGAATTGGGAACGATCGATGCATTTTTTGACGATCTTTCTTCCGGAAGCTACTCTCAGGCAAACGCATCAGTATCAAAAACCAATCTTACAAACCTTGTTTTTCTGGGTATGAACAGCTCCTCTTACGGGCTGTCATCATCAGCAGTCAGGCAGGCAGTCTACTACTCCGTTAACAGGCAGTCGATCGTTGCAAATTCTTTCAAAAAATATGCAGTGGAAAGCTACACCCCGTATCATCCCGAATGGCACGTTTTTGAAGAATCAGATTATGATGCTTCTCAGCTTTCCCTTGACTATTCAAAGGCTCAGTCGCTGATGAAAAACGCAGGTTTTACGGAACGGATAAATCTGAAGCTTATCGTTTATTCGGGCAACAATTTCAAGGTTGCCGCTGCCAAGGAGATAGCCTCTAATCTCGCAAACATCGGCATTAATATCACCGTTTCCGAACTGTCATGGGATAACTACAGGCTTGCACTTGCAAACGGAAATTACGATTTCTATATCGGCGAGATCAAGCTTCCGGGGAACATGGATATGTCCTCACTGTTTTCCCCGTCAAAAGCAGTTTACGGAGTTTCTGCTTCCGATACAACGTCAGCGGCATACGATGAATTTGTTGCAGGAAATATCTCAATTAACGCACTCACATCTTCATTCCTGCAGAATATGCCGTTTATCCCGATCTGCTTCAGAATGGGGGCACTGATATATTCACAGGATATTACCCCTGCCGCAGATTGCGATATGGGCAACGCATATAAAAACATATATGAATGGAACAAATCCAACTGACAACTGACCGTCTTTGCTCTGCAAGGACGGTTTTTTCTTATATTTATTTATATTTATTGCAAATCGTAAAATAAAAACTATTTTGTCTAAAAATGATGTTGAATATCCTTTTTTATGTGATATCATTATTCCGTACAGTGAAAATTTTCTGTTATAATGCATATATTACAGATGCCGGATAATAACTCGGCAAAAAAAGTCAATTGTTTCAGATATAAACTATTTCGTTCCCCCGGAGGTAGATGTAAAATGGCAGAGCAATATGCAATCTCTCAAGCACAACTTTGCAGGTCCTTTTTCTGATGTTATCGTTGAGCAGACCGAAGGTTTTACAGGTGCAGACCTTGAATCAACTGTCAGAGAGCTTGCTTACAGATCTATTGCAAACAGCAGTTTTGTTCTTAATGAAGAAAATATGATCAATGGATTCAACAATGTCATTCCGCTTTCACAGGCAAGTCCCGAAAAGATTCTGCTTTTATTTTCATTTTTTACCCTTGACTTTTAAAAAAAAGTGTTTATAATAGTTTTTGTATAAGGTGAAATCGATGACGGAGAAGGCATATCCGACGGTCTTTCAGAGAGTTCCGTGTTTGGTGAAAACGGAATAAGACTTAAGATAATGTTACCGCTCCCGAGTGCCGCCGAAAAGCAAAAATGCGTTAAGGTGTGCCGTGTGACTGCGTTAAAGTCCCTTGAGTGACGGAATTTTTATGTTCCGTAATTTGGGTGGAACCGTGGAGTTTTTGCTTCATCCCATATTTGGGATGGAGCTTTTTATTTTTGTAAAATCGGAGGTAATATATATGATTAAGATTTCTCTTAAAGACGGCGTTGTAAAGGAGTTTGACAGCGGCGTTACTGCAATGGAGGTTGCCAAAAGTCTCGGCATGGGGCTTTACAAAGCTGCGTGCGTATGCAAGATCGACGGTGTTGTATGTGATCTGAGAACCGTTCTTAATAAAGATTGTGCTCTTGAGATACTCACCTTCGACGATGAAGACGGTAAAAAGGCATTCCGCCACACAGCATCACATATTCTTGCTCAGGCAGTTAAAAGACTGTTCCCCGAAGCAAAATTGGCTATAGGTCCCGCAATCGACAACGGTTTCTATTACGATTTTGATGTTGACACACCGTTTACTCCCGAAGTTCTCGAAAAAATCGAGGGTGAAATGAAAAAGATCGTAAAAGAAGGTCTTCAGCTTGAAAGATTTGAGATGTCACCCGAAGATGCACTTGCAATGATGAAGGAAAAAGACGAGCCCTATAAGGTGGAGCTTATTGAAGAACATGCAGGCAAGGGTGAAAACATTTCATTCTTCAAACAGGGTGATTTTGTTGAGCTTTGTGCAGGTCCTCACATTCCCGACACTTCAAGAGTAAAGGCATTTAAGCTCACAAGTGCAACCGGTGCTTACTGGCGTGGCGACTCAACAAAGAAGATGCTTCAGCGTGTTTACGGAACGGCTTACACAAAGAATGCTGACCTTGAAGAGCATCTTGTCAGAATGGAAGAAGCAAAGAAGCGTGACCACAACAAGCTTGGCAGAGAGCTTGAAATTTTCACAACCGTTGACTGCATCGGTCAGGGACTTCCCGTAATGCTCCCCAAAGGCACACTTATTCTTCAGACGCTTCAGCGTTTCGTTGAAGATGAAGAAGCAAGAAGAGGCTGGCTGAGAACAAAAACTCCCCTCATGGCAAAAAGCGACCTTTACAAGATCTCAGGTCACTGGGATCATTATAAGGACGGCATGTTCGTCTTAGGCGATGAAGAAAAGGACGATGAAGTTTTTGCACTACGCCCCATGACATGTCCGTTCCAGTATCAGGCATATCTTAACAGAGCACGTTCATACCGTGATCTGCCCATGCGACTTGCTGAGACTTCAACTCTTTTCAGAAACGAAGCATCAGGCGAAATGCACGGTCTTATCCGTGTCCGTCAGTTCACTATCTCCGAGGGTCATCTTATGTGTACTCCCGATCAGCTTGCTGACGAGTTCAAGAGATGTCTTGATCTTTGCATTTTCATGCTCAAGACACTCGGTCTTTATGATGATGTTTCCTACCGTTTCTCTCAGTGGGATCCCGATAACAGAGAAAAATACATCGGCACTCAGGAGCAATGGGATGAAGCTCAGGGCATCATGAAAGAAATTCTTGACGACATCGGCATTGACTACAAGATCGGTATCGGCGAGGCTGCATTCTATGGTCCGAAGCTCGATATTCAGATAAAGAATGTTTACGGCAAGGAAGATACGCTTATCACGATCCAGATCGACCAGATGCTGGCTGAAAAATTCGGTATGGAATATGTTGACCGTGACGGCACAAAGAAAAATCCTTATATCATTCACAGAACATCTATCGGCTGCTACGAGAGAACTCTTGCCCTTCTTATTGAAAAATATGCAGGTGCATTCCCCATGTGGCTCGCTCCCGAGCAGGTCAGATTCCTCCCCATTGCTGACAGACATCTTGACTATTGTTATGAAGTCAAGGCAAAGCTTGAAGCTCTCGGCATAAGAGTTTCAGTTGATGACAGAAGCGAAAAGACAGGCTACAAGATCCGTTCAGCTCAGATGGAAAAGATCCCATACATGATAGTTGTAGGTGACAAAGAAGCAGAAGAAGGCACTCTTTCAGTAAGAAAGAGAGGCTTCGGTGATCAGGGGGCAATGCCCGTTGACGATTTCATCGCAATGGCACAGAAGGATGTAGACGATAAAGCAATCTGGTAAACGATGATTTATCGGGCTGAGATAAGCTGCGTAAGGGTGACACTACGGTATAATTTTAATTTCTGCCTGATAAATTCTGATTTTCAGATTAATCATTATAAAAGGAGATAGACTATCGTGTCAGAAAAACTCAGATACGCCATCATCGGCATAGGCAACATGGGTTCATCCCATATCAAAATGTACAAAGACGGAAAAATTAAGGAAATGGAGCTTGTTGCTGTTTGTGACATCAAGCAGGACAGACTTGATTATGCTCTTGAACAGATTTCCGGACTCAGAACCTTCACAAGCACAGACGATCTTCTTAACAGCGGTCTTGTTGATGCAATTATCATTGCAACCCCCCATTATCTTCATCCCGTTCTTTCAAAACAGGCTCTCGAAAAGGGTATCAATGTTCTTTGCGAAAAGCCCGCAGGTGTTTTCACAAAGGATGTCCGTGAACTCAACGAATATGTAAAAACTCAGGATAAGACTTTTGCTCTTATGTACAATCAGAGAACAAACCACATCTACCGCAAGGCAAAGGAGCTTGTTGAAAGCGGTGTTTACGGCGAGATCAGAAGAACAAACTGGATAATCACCGACTGGTACAGAACTCAGGGTTATTACAACTCGGGCGGCTGGCGTGCAACATGGGACGGTGAAGGCGGCGGCGTTCTTATGAACCAAGCCCCTCACAACCTTGACCTGTGGCAGTGGATATGCGGTATGCCTTCAAAGATCAGAGCATTCTGTCACAACGGTAAATGGCACGACATCGAGGTTGAAGACGATGTAACAATTTATGCTGAATATCCCAACGGTGCAACAGGTGTATTCATCACCACAACAGGTGACTGCCCCGGCGATAACAGACTGGAGATCACTCTCGACAAGGCAAGAATTATCTGCACACCCGATTCAATCGAGGTTGTAGAACTCAGTGAAAAGATTTCCGATTACACCTATGCAGCAGAAGACGGCTTCAAGAAACTCGAAAGCAATAAGATTGAAGTTGAAACTGACGGCATGAATGAACAGCATTCAGGTGTCACAAATGCCTTTGCAGCTCACATTCTTCACGGAACTCCCCTCGTTGCAGAGGGTACAGAGGGTATCAACGGTCTTACAATTTGTAATGCAGCATATCTTTCATCCTGGCTCGACAAGGCAATTGAGCTTCCTCTTGACGAAGACCTTTATCTTGAAGAGCTCAACAAGAGAAGAGCAACTTCAAAGGCAAAGAAAGATGTTAAAGAGTCTGTTGCTGCTGACATGTCTTCAACATTCGGTTCATAATTCAATTGCATAATAAGAAAACGGGGCTGTTCTGCACAGCTCCGTTTTTTTATAGAAAGATAAATCAGAATTTATC
>CAZTFS010000110.1:2729-6517 GCA_964613045.1 uncultured Eubacteriales bacterium | reverse complement strand
CGATTGTAAATTGTACATTGTACATTGTTAATTGGCTTGATAAATTCTGATTTATATTTGTGCTGAAAAAACAGGGACTGCATCACGCAGTCCCCTTTTTCAACAAAATTGATTATTTAAGCTCGATTGTAAGATCGTATTCTGCACCGTAATATGTGCCGTTTGCCACATTTCTTGCTCTGATGATGACCTGATCTTCATAAACTTCAAGAGTTGCACCCTGACCGTAGCCTTCGATACCGTCCTGACAGTTCTTACCGAGACCGGGGAAGTTGACGGATGTGATGTTACCGTTATCGCCGAGAGTCTCGTATGTATACTGACCGAAGCCTGTGTGGAGGTGACCTGTGAGAAGGATTACATTCTCATACTTATTGAGAATTTCATAGATTGCATCGCTCTGATCGCCAACAGTACCGGCTGTCTTATTTGAACCGTTACCCCATGTGTTGGGAAGACCGTGTGTATTTTTGAGAACCTGATGAAGGATAACAAATACAGGCTTATTGTCAGCAGTAGCTGCACTCATTGAAGCATCAAGCCATGCAAGCTGCTCGTCACCAATATTAGCTTCTTCCATTTCGCTTGTATCAGAACCCATAACAAGGAATGTATAACCATTGATCTCATAGGAATAGTAAAGCTCACCTTCGGGCTCAACTACTGTAAACTCGTTCTGAACACCATAGAATCTTTCTTTGATCTGATCCATAGAACGAAGTCTGATGTCATGGTTACCTGTTGCAAGAAGAAGAGTGTCGTCAAAGCTGTTATCACTGAGAATATCAGCAATTGCATTCCACTCAAGCTCAAGGCTGTTTTCTGTAACGTCACCGAGAATAAGAAGACCGTCAAGATCTGTTTCTGCATTCTGATAATCCTGCATTGCAAGATCAAAATATGCACGGTTTGTGTTAAATGCGTTAAGCTGAGTATCAGCTAAAACTTCGACCATAAGTTTAACGCTTTCGTCATCAGCTGCTTTGATAACGTCATCAGTTGAGGGAGCTGCAGCCATGCTGCCTGTACTGATCATAATTGAAAGTACTACAGACATAAGTTTCGAAAATACGCCTGCGAGTGTGCTGAACAATCCGTCCAGCCATGTCATAATTGCCATTTTGTTTTGTCACCTTTCGTGTTTTATATTCAGCTCCGGTTTTGCACCGAAACAGGTTTACATTATTTATATGCTTCAGAATGTCGCAATACCTGCAGAAACTCTGAGTATCATACGTGCATCAGAAGCTGAGACCTTATCGTTTCGGTCTGCATCAGCTGCGATTTTCTGAATTTGATCCATCGTCTGAAGGTTTGCGGAGGCACGAAGAACAAGTCTTGCATCGGCAGCCGTGACCTTACCGTCCATACTGACATCACCGAGAATAACATATGTATATTCTGCAGTTCCCGAAGCATGTCTGATCATACAGCCTGTATATGCAAGCTTATCATCAGCTACAGCATTTCCCTGAGCATCAGTAACGATCCAGCCTTCGCCATCGACTAAAGCGAGAAGATCTGCAACTTTAACATTTGCCTTCTTTGAAACAACGGTCATCGTCTCGTTGTCAACTGTAATGTTTTCGTCTTTAAATGCAATGCTTGTGACGGAAACTTCATCACAGCGTGTACATTTTCCGTTCTCGTCAAAATCATGACCGAGAGATGCAACATTATCGCCTCTGTAAGAAGCCGAACATACAGAGCATGTATAAACTGTATAACCGGCAGACGTACATGTGGGCTGTGTAACTGTTGCTGCATAAGAATGACCTGTAGCGGAAACAATTTCAGTATATGTGTCACCGCAAACCGAACATGTGTATCTGACCTCACCATCAGTCAGACATCCGGCAACCGTAACAGCTTCACTTTCATAAGCATGACCGTCGGCAGCTTTTATTACTGAACCTGCTTCGATCATTTCATTGCATTCAGTACAATATGTATCGCCTGTGTAGCCGTCTGTATCACATGTTGCAGCAACTGCGTTTCTTACCTCAGTCTTGTGCTCGCCCGTAGCTTTGATAACAGTACCTGTTGCAGTCTTAACACCGCAATCGGAACAATATGTATCGCCTGTGTAGCCGTCAGCTCCGCATGTTGCGGTTTTAACATCTTTTACAACATCAGAACCGGAATGATTGGAAGCATCCTTATCCACAGTCTCAGTATAATCATCACCGCAAACTGAACATGTATAAGCTTTAACGCCTGTTGCACTGCAAGTAGCTGTTGTTGTAACAGCAGATGAATAAGAATGATTACCTGTTGCAGGGATATCCTTACCCTCAGAGATAAGATTTCCGCAACCGAGACAGTATGTATCTCCTGTATAACCTGCAGTACCGCAAGTTTCAGTAATTACATTTACAAGCTCAGTACCGCCTGAATGATTAGACGTATTAAGATCAATATCCTCAACAACTTTCTTCTGACAAAGAGTACAAGTGTAATACATTGAACCCTTTTCACAGCAGGTTGCATATTTTGTTATTGTTGCAGCATCATACTTATGAAGGTTGATGCTGACATCTGCTGCTGCCGCACTCTGCTTTGAGCCATTGAGCATAAGAGTGTCAGCAGTAAGAGTAAGATCAGCAGTATCAGACTGACCGTTTACTTTAAATGAAAGCTCTGCAAGAGTGTAGTAAGTTTCATAGCCTTCTGTAGTATAAGAAGCGGCAGACTCAGCCATAACAGCAACCGAAACTTTATTATCACCGTAAACAACAGCCTTTGAAACGCCGGCATTGTCTGTATACTCATAACCTGAATCGGGAGCAACAACAATTACGGAATCATTATATGTAAAGGTGAAGTTACCTGCATTGATCGCCGCACCGCTTGTGCTGTCATAGAGAAGCTTAAGCACAACATCCACCGTCATTTCATCCGTATCAAACGAATGCTCAATTATCATAATGGGAGCTGTAAACTTATATTTGTATGAATTCTTCTTACAGTAATTGTGAGCAGTATCACCGTAAGCACATGTGAATACAGGATTTGAAATACCCGAAAAAGCATAATCACCGATGCTTGTAACAGTTGCGGGAACTGATATATTAGCAAACTTTGTATTCTTAAAGCAGTATTCACCGATGGATGTAAGTCCCGAATTAAGCTTTACGGATGACAAAGATGTACAACCTTCAAATGCAGATTTGCTTAAAGTTGTAACAGAGCCGGGAATTGTAATACTCTTAAGTGATGTACAGCCGTAGAATGCACGCTCGCCTATCGTCTTTACACCTGAAGATATCGTTACGGACGAAAGAGCTGTACAGCCCTTGAATGCATCAGAACCGACAGAAGTTACGGAACCGGCAATAGTAACAGATGTTAATTTTGTAAAACCTGCAAAAACAAAATTACCAATACTTGTAACACCGTTATTTATCACAATTTTTGTAGCGTGATTGTATATATAATTTTTTGCATCAAGATTCGCAATACCTACACGATACTTTGTGAAATCACTCGGAATTGATGTATAATTGGACATATTTCCTGAACCGGAAACAGTAAGCTGTTTACTGGATGTATCATAGGACCATTTCACATTACCGCCTAAGCTTCCGCTATAGGTTGCAGCTTCAGCTTCAATGCTGAATATGCCGTCCATATCCACAACGGGGACACAGACAACTGCCATAATAACCACCATAAAAACAGCAATTACTTTTTTTAAGATTTTTTTCATTTCCACGACCTCCTGAATCAAGCCATGATTACCATTATATAATAAAATAATTTTTATTAAAAGTCAACAGTTAATTGAA
>CAZTFS010000110.1:0-2629 GCA_964613045.1 uncultured Eubacteriales bacterium | reverse complement strand
AAAAGTCAACAGTTAATTGAACGGTTTTGTATCACTCACTGCTTTTTCGTTCGCCTTGCTTCAAATTCTTCATTATGTTTCTTTTTAAATTCATCAGTGTACTCATAATTCCACAACTGTTTGATTCCCTCAAAATCCTCAGTTGTTTCATCAGGGAATATTTCAGCAGTTCCGGCTGCGTAAGGCAGAGTCAGCTTCACCGTACCGTTTGACGACACATAAAACTCATCTGCAATTTCATGGGCTACCCTGTTTGCCTTGAAACGGGGGAATTCCTCATCAATTTTTATCTGAGTATTCGGGCACAGCACAACTTTTGCATCTGCATAACGATAAAACTGCTCGGAAGTACCGTTATGACCGTGATGAGAAAGCTGAACGATATCGCATTTAAGATAATCTCCGTATCTTTCTTCAAGAATACGGCTTTCAACATCGCTTGCATCACCGGGGAAAAGAATTTTATTACCCTCGGCTTTCAGCATAAGGACAACACTCGAATTATTGAAATCCCTGTTGGATTCAGGGTAAACATCTTCATGACAGCAAAGAACTTCAAATTCAAGATTTCTGACATAAAAACGCTGCCCCGTATGCAGTTTTACAATGGGAATACCACTGTCATTTGCAACTTTTCTGAAATTTTCCATCATCCGCTTACCCGAATCCATCCAGTTGATCGAATCTCGGTGTTCAGATGAGATAAGATTCATATAGATGCACTCGATCTCGGTATCGGCTCGGTTATACAACAGGTAATCCTTGAATTTTGAAAAATGATCCTCATGACCGTGACTGACAAACCAGCCTGCAATACGAATTTTTTCATTTTCGGGAGTCATACTTCTTAAAAAATCATGAATCCTGTCATTGTCACGGATAGAATAAAAATGTGCACTGTCTATTACAAAAAAGCTGTTGTCTGCACATCTGATTATGTAACACATGCCGCAATCTATAAGGCTGTGATCCGTTTCAAACTGAAAAAGCTCGGTATTACAGCGTTTTTCCGTGCTTACGGGCTTATTGCAGACGGGTTTCGTATAATTATCGGCAACAAGCCTGACGTCGCCGTCAACAGAACGGTAAAGCTGAAGAAGCATATCGCTTTTTGTCAGCGTAAAATGAATATTACCTGCGATATCTGTGTTATCGGACAACGACCAGCCTGAGCTTTCAAGCTGTTTTTCATAAGCAAAAAAGCTATCCTCACCCACATCCTTATACAGAAGCATAGAAACACCGTCACTGCAGTCATAAATACCGACGGGAGCAGTGTTCTCAATTTTTTCTGCGGAATCAACTGTATACATAAAACTTCATCCTTATTCAGCGTAGGGATTTATAAAATCGTCAGCAGATTGAGGTCTGCCGTTTTTATCCATTTCAACACGGTATATCTCTTTTTTTGAGATGTCAATAAACGGAATGATAATAGGAGGCATACCCGCATTTGATGTAAGAGTGGTTACGAAGGATCGCATATAAGGGAACACGTCATTGTAGGTCTCAACATGAAGCTTTTCCTTCTGAGCATCTGCTTCAAATCTGAAGATTCCCGAACCTGTGACAGTTATCTTAAATTCATCGGGATCGTTTTTATCAGTTATTTTTGCGGTAAACTCACCGACGCATGTATTCTTATTTGAATATTTTACATTGTACGAATAACTGAATCCCAGCTCGATCTTCTTCTGTTGTCTGATATTATTTGAAAAATCAACATTTGTAACCTTGAAACCCTGCATAATTGCTTTTGCCATTTCATTTATCTCCTTTATGTTTCAGTATTTTCTCATCTTCCCTGTAATCGGGGATATATTTTTCAATAAGCTTATAAAAATCAGTACCGTGATCTTTATGCTTTATGTGAGCAAGCTCGTGGACAATAACATAGTCTATCGTCTTTTCGGGATAAGCCATCACACGGAAAGAATAACATATACCGTTTTTACCGTTGCAACTGCCGTAACGCTTCCGGGCAGATGTTATTTTAACATAAGACGGAGTTAATCCCGTAACCGCACTCCAGTAAGCGGTTCTTTCGGGCAGATATTCCTTCGCCAGACGGATATATTTATCCCTGTCAGCTTCACTTATCTCAAAAACTGCGGCATTTTTACGCCGTTCTTCACATTTTGCAAGATTTCGCTTTATCCAGTCATCATGTCTGAGGACAAAAGCCTCTATAATTTTCTCACTGCACCTTATCGGTGACCGCACGAGAACTTTACCCTGTGAAGTTATCTCAAGTGCCAATGTTTTTCTTTTTGTTCTTATTATTTCATATTCCATAAATATAAGTATACCAAAAAGTTGAAAAATTGCAATAGTTTTTATTGCGGTCAGATGTTTTTCATGATAAAATAAATTACGGAAGTGATCGTTATGAACAAAAAGAAGGTTACGAACTGCGAAACCTGTGAAAATTACGTATATGATGAAATCTATGATTCATATTACTGCGAAACGGATCTGGACGAAGATGAAATGATGCATTTTCTCACAGGATCATTCGGCAACTGCCCCTATTACAGGGATGATGATGAATACAGAATTGTAAGAAAACAAAACTAAACAATAATTTGTCGAACCGTTTCAATGAACAATTTACAATTTACAATGTACA
>CAZTFS010000109.1:0-6519 GCA_964613045.1 uncultured Eubacteriales bacterium | reverse complement strand
CGCATGTGTCCCATTGAGACTCCCGAAGGTCCCAACATCGGACTTATTTCGTCCCTTGCAACATTCGCAAGAATCAACAAATACGGCTTCATTGAAGCACCCTTCCGCCGTGTTGATAAGGCAACAGGCAGGGTTCTTGAAGAAGTTGAATATATGACGGCTGATGTGGAAGACGAGTACATGGTTGCTCAGGCTAACGAGCCTCTTGATGCTGATGGTCACTTCATCAACGACAGAGTAACTGTCCGTTTCCGTGATGAGTTCCGTGAGATTCCCGCCTCAGAAGCAGATTACATGGACGTTTCACCCAAGATGGTCGTTTCCGTTGCAACTGCCATGATTCCTTTCCTTGAGAATGATGACGCAAACCGTGCTCTGATGGGATCTAACATGCAGAAGCAGGCTGTTCCTCTTCTTAAGACTGATTCTCCCATTGTCGGTACAGGTATGGAGTACAAGGCTGCTGTTGACTCAGGTGTTGCTGTTATTGCAAAGCGTGCAGGTACAGTTACAAAGGTCAGTGCAGATAATATCGTTATCACCACCGATGATAAGGAGCATGATGTATATGAGCTTATAAAGTTCATGCGTTCCAACCAGGGTACATGTGTAAATCAGAAGCCCGTTGTATCCGTTGGTCAGAGAGTTGAAGCCCGTGACGTTATCGCTGACGGTCCTTCAACCTGTGACGGTGAGATATCTCTTGGTAAGAATGCCCTTATCGGCTTCATGACATGGGAAGGTTACAACTACGAGGACGCTGTTCTTCTCAATGAAAAGCTTGTCCGTGACGATGTTTATACATCGATCCATATAGAAGAATATGAAATCGAAGCCCGTGACACAAAGCTCGGTGCAGAAGAGATCACAAGAGATATTCCCAACGTTGGTGAAGATGCTCTTAAAGACCTTGACGAAAACGGTATCATCCGTGTCGGTGCAGAGGTTCATTCAGGCGATATCCTTGTAGGTAAGGTTACACCCAAGGGTGAAACAGAGCTTACAAGTGAAGAAAGACTTCTCCGTGCTATCTTCGGTGAGAAGGCAAGGGAGGTCAGAGATACATCTCTTAAAGTTCCTCACGGTGAATACGGTATCGTTGTTGATGTTGAAGTATTCACAAGAGAAAATTGTGATGAAATGAGCCCCGGTGTAAACAAGGTTGTCCGTTGCTATATTGCTCAGAAGAGAAAGATCAGTGTCGGCGATAAGATGGCCGGCCGTCACGGTAACAAGGGTGTTGTTTCACGAATCCTTCCTCAGGAGGATATGCCCTTCCTTCCCGATGGTACTCCGCTTGATATCGTTCTTAATCCCCTCGGTGTTCCTTCACGAATGAATATCGGTCAGGTTCTTGAGGTTACTCTCGGATATGCTTGTCAGAAGCTTGGCTGGAAGATCATGACTCCCGTTTTTGACGGTGCACATGAAGCAGATATCGTTGAGTGTCTCAAGGCTGCAGGTATGGACGAAGACGGTAAGACGATACTTTACGACGGACGTACAGGTAAGCAGTTTGATAACAGAGTCACTGTAGGTATAATGTATTACCTTAAACTGCATCACCTTGTTGATGATAAGATTCACGCTCGTTCCACAGGTCCCTACTCCATGGTTACACAGCAGCCTCTCGGCGGTAAAGCTCAGTTCGGCGGTCAGCGTTTCGGTGAAATGGAAGTTTGGGCACTGGAAGCTTACGGTGCAGCATATACACTTC
Organism: uncultured Eubacteriales bacterium; assembly: GCA_964613045.1. Lineage (GTDB taxonomy): Bacteria > Bacillota > Clostridia > Oscillospirales > Acutalibacteraceae > UBA1081. Next base: position 4,802 of record CAZTFS010000109.1, on the reverse strand, counting down.
AGGAGATCCTTACGATCAAGTCAGACGACGTTGTCGGTCGTGTCAAGACTTATGAAGCTATCGTCAAGGGTCAGAATGTTCCCAAGGCAGGTATTCCCGAGTCATTCAAGGTTCTTATTAAAGAACTTCAGTCTCTTTGTCTTGATGTCAAGGTTCTTGATGAAAACGATGATGAGATCGACCTTAAGCAGGATTTCGATGATGAAGGTACTGATTTTGTTCCCGCTGATGTCGGCGAGATGCACAATGACTTTGAGAATGCTGAAGGCTACGGCACAGAAGAAGTTCCTGAAGATGCAGGTTTAGACTTGTTCGGTGATGACGCTGATGACTTCGGTGGTGCTGCGGAACTTGATTCAGATGATGATCTTGGTGACCTTGATGATGATTTCGGTCAGTTCCTTGACGGCAGTGGCGATTCAGACGATGAATTTTGATCATCAATTAAAATAGGAGGAAGGAATTTGTCATGCTTAATGAAAGCAATTACAATGAATTGAACTTCGAATCCATTCAGATAGGACTTGCTTCACCCGACACCATCAGAGAATGGTCTTACGGTGAAGTGAAGAAGCCCGAAACTATAAATTACAGAACTCTTAAACCCGAAAGAGACGGTCTCTACTGCGAACGCATCTTCGGACCTCAGAAGGACTGGGAATGTCACTGCGGACGCTATAAGAGGATCCGCTATAAGGGTAAGACCTGTGAACGTTGCGGCGTTAAGATCACAAAGTCTAAGGTCAGAAGAGAGAGAATGGGACATATCGAGCTTGCTTGCCCCGTATCTCACATCTGGTACTTTAAGGGTATCCCTTCAAGAATGGGTCTCATGCTGGATATTTCTCCCCGTGAGCTTGAGAATGTTCTCTATTTTGCAAAATACATCGTTCTTGATGTTGCAGATGACAGTATACCCCTTGCAAAAGGTCAGGTCATCTCCGACAAGGAATATGATGATATAGCCGAAAAATACGGTGATGATTCCTTCAGTGCACAAATGGGTGCTGAAGCAATCAAAACTCTTCTTTCCGAGATCGACGTTGATGTTCTTTGCGAACAGCTCAAAAATGAGCTTGTCGATGCTTCCGGTCAGAAGAAGACAAAGATACTTAAGAGACTTGAAGTTGCTGAGTCTTTCAGACAGTCGGGAAATCGACCCGAGTGGATGATACTCGATGTGCTTCCGGTAATCCCCCCTGATATCAGACCTATGGTTCAGCTTGACGGCGGACGTTTTGCAACATCTGACCTCAACGACCTTTACAGAAGAGTTATCAACAGAAATAACCGTCTCGCAAAGCTTCTTGAGCTCGGTGCTCCCGAGATCATTGTAAGAAATGAAAAGAGAATGCTTCAGGAAGCAGTTGACGCTCTTATTGATAACGGCAGAAGAGGAAGACCCGTTACAGGTGCAAATAACCGTCCTCTCAAGTCACTTTCCGATATGCTTAAAGGTAAGCAGGGACGTTTCCGTCAGAACCTTCTCGGTAAGCGAGTTGACTATTCAGGCCGTTCCGTTATCGTTGTCGGTCCTGAACTTAAGATCTATCAGTGCGGTCTTCCTAAGGAAATGGCACTCGAACTCTTCAAGCCCTTCGTAATGAAGAGACTTGTTGATGAAAACATGGCTAACAATATTAAGAATGCGAGAAAGATGGTTGACAGAGCAGGTCCCGAAGTCTGGGATGCACTCGAAATAGCTATCAAGGATCATCCTGTTATGCTTAACCGTGCTCCTACTCTTCACAGACTTGGTATTCAGGCATTTGAGCCTGTTCTTGTTGAAGGCAGAGCTATCAAGCTTCATCCTCTTGCATGTACGGCTTTCAACGCCGACTTCGACGGCGACCAGATGGCTGTTCACGTGCCCCTTTCCGCAGAAGCACAGGCTGAGGCTCGTTTCCTTATGCTTGCTGCAAACAACCTTCTTAAGCCTTCTGACGGTAAGCCCGTTGCTGTTCCCTCTCAGGATATGGTTCTCGGTTCTTACTATCTTACTCTTGTCAAACCCGGTGCGATCGGTGAGGGCAAGGTATTCCGTGATGTAAACGAAGCTATCATGGCTTATGATGAGGGTGATCTTGATCTTCATGCAATGTGTAAGATCAGAATTACAAAGGAACTTGACGGTGTAGAAGTTTCAAAGCTTATTGAAACAACGCTCGGCAGAGTTATCTTTAACGATCCCATTCCTCAGGATCTGGGCATTGTTGACAGAAGCAATCCCGAAAATATGTTTGCTCTTGAAGTTGATTACCTTGTTAAGAAGAAAGAGCTCGGTAAGATCATCGACAGAGCTATCAAAGTAAAGGGTATACATGCTGCTTCCGAGATGCTTGATAAGATTAAGGATCAGGGCTACAAATATTCAACAAAGAGCGGTATTACAGTTTCTGTTTTCGACGCTATTATTCCCGAAAATAAGAAAAAGTACCTTGCCGAAGCACAGGAGCAGGTTGATAAGATCAACGCTCTTCACAGAAGAGGTCTTGCTTCCGATAAGGATCGTTCGAAGTTTACGATCAGTGCATGGGAAAAGTGTACTGCTAAGGTTCAGAATGAGATCACAGTCGGACTTTCTCAGGATAACCCCATCTTCATGATGGTTGACTCCGGTGCTCGAGGCAGTACCAACCAGTTGGGTCAGTTGGCAGGTATGCGAGGACTTATCGCTAATACTGCAGGTAAGACTATCGAGATACCTATCAGAGCTAACTACAGAGAAGGTCTTAACGTTCTTGAATACTTCATCTCCTCCCGTGGTGCCCGTAAGGGTCTTGCTGATACGGCTCTTCGTACCGCTGACTCAGGTTACCTTACCAGACGTCTTGTTGACGTTTCACAGGATGTTATCATTCGTGAATACGACTGCGGTTGTAAGGAAGGTCTTGTTGTTTCATCCATTAACAGTGAGGATAACAGCACTATCGAGCCTCTTGATGAGAGACTTGTGGGCAGATTCCTTCTTGATCCTTTCTGCGATGCTGAAACAGGCGAAGTTCTTGTTGATAATGAACACATGATGACCGATGAAGATGCTAAATTTATTGCATCAACAGGTGTTGAAAAGGTTACGATCAGATCACTTCTTACATGCCGTTCAAAAGAGGGCGTATGTATCAAGTGTTACGGTAAGAACCTTGCAACAGGTAATACAGTCCAGATCGGTGAAGCTGTCGGTATCATCGCTGCTCAGTCTATCGGTGAACCCGGTACTCAGCTTACGATGAGAACCTTCCATACCGGTGGTGTTACATCATCATCAGATATTACACAGGGTCTTCCCAGAGTTGAAGAACTCTTTGAAGCAAGAAAGCCCAAGATCCTTGCAATGCTTTCCGAGATCGAAGGTGTTGTATCTTTCGAAGAGATCAAGAAGAATCAGAATACTGTTACAAACGTTGTTGTTACAAACAAAGAGGATCAGAGAAAGTATCTTATTCCTTACGATTCACGTATATGCGTTGTCGAGGGACAGGAAATCGCAAAGGGACAGCCTATCACAGACGGTTCTATCAATCCTCATGATGTTCTTGAAGTTCTCGGTGTCGAGGCAGTTCATAACTACCTTATCAGAGAAGTTCAGCTGGTTTACCGACTTCAGGGTGTTGAGATCAACGATAAGCATATCGAAGTTATCGTTCGTCAGATGATGCGTAAGATGCGTGTTGTTGAACCCGGTGATACAGGACTTCTTCCCGGTGCATCTGTTGAAAAGGGCGATTTTATTGCCGCAAACGATGCGATCAGAGAAAGAGCTGAGGCAACAGGCGAAGATCTTCACGAAGCAACAGGTGAGGCTGTGCTTCTCGGTATCACTAAGGCTTCTCTTGCTACAGATTCATTCCTGTCAGCAGCTTCATTCCAGGAGACAACAAGAGTTCTTACTGATGCAGCTATTAAGGGTAAGAAGGATCCTCTCCACGGTCTGAAAGAGAACGTTATCATCGGTAAGCTTCTTCCCTCAGGTACAGGTATGAAGCTCTACAACGATGTTGACATCGAAGTCTTCGAAGATGAGGAAACAGTTGTTCATTCGGTATAATTAACGAAAATAAAATAAAAAATTTGTAAAAAGTGTTGACATAAAGATTATTTTGGAGTACAATAATAAATTGTGTGGCATGTTTTATGTCCCAAAATTAACTCTTTTGACGCTTTAAACAAAAGTGTTGTTTCAGAGGAGAAGATATTTGTATATTTTCTCCTCTTTGACATAAAAAAATAAAACAGGAGGTGTACAGCTTGCCAACCTTTAATCAGCTCGTTCGTAACGGAAGAAAGGCTGTTGAAAAGAAGTCCAAGTCTCCCGCTCTCGGTAAGGGTCTCAACTCCAACAGGAATGTTATGACTGATCATAACTCTCCTCAGAAGAGAGGCGTTTGTACTGTTGTTAAGACAGACACACCTAAGAAGCCTAACTCAGCTCTTAGAAAGCTTGCCAGAGTTCGTCTGACAAACGGAATCGAAGTTTCTGCTTACATTCCCGGCGTCGGTCACAATCTGCAGGAGCACAGTGTCGTTCTTATTCGTGGCGGCCGTGTTAAGGACCTTCCCGGTGTGCGTTATCACATCATCCGTGGTGTCCTCGATACACAGGGCGTTAACGGCAGAATGCAGTCCCGTTCAAAGTACGGAGCAAAAGTTCCGAAAGCAGCTAAGAAGTAAGTCTTAGCAAATTGTATTTAGGACAAATCTTCTTGCAGGCGAAAGAATTACTTTCACCAATGCGAGTTTATATATATGTATAACCTCGTTATTGGCGCCACGGGAATTTTGTCACTCGAGTACCTATGATA
>CAZTFS010000108.1:0-6546 GCA_964613045.1 uncultured Eubacteriales bacterium | reverse complement strand
TACAAATCACCCTTTCATAGTATTTCGGTCTGAAAAAAATCAGGGGAATAATATTTTCAGACATGTTTTTACTCGGATACACGTCCGAGGATTTTTTTCATTAACCGTTAAACACCACCCTATAAATATTTTTTATTAAAAATTTCCGATTTACTTACGGCTTATTTTCTCCGAAAATTTGTTGCCCCGAAAGCCCAAGTATATCGAAGTATTTAACACTGAATTATTTACGCTTTAATTCCTTTGCCTTATCAGCATGTCGTTTGCGTTTCTTGTCAGCGGATGCGGATGCTTTATCAGTCATTTTATTCATAACCGCATTAGCTTCATTTCTGACAACATCTTTTTTATGAAGCAATTCGCATTCAGAAAAGCTCTTTACCGAATACAGAACTATCAACCATACAACAGACATGATTATGCAGAGCACTGCCCAGCTCTGCCAGAATGTAAGACCGAAAAGAAACTCACTTTCGCATACCTGCTCATAATGTCTGTAATTCTCCCAGAAAAATCTGGCACTGCAATAAAGAATTGTACCAACGGGATATAACGAACCGTAACGAAGCCGGGGAGAATTGCCTTTTCGGAGAATCATAATTACAATGAGAATTGCAACGACTGCAAAGGTACAAATTGATTCATAAAGCTGTACGGGAAAAACTGTAATCAAGATTATGATTGTATATGCCGTTTTCGTCAGCTATTCCGTAACAGCATCCGCCGAGCATACAACCGAATTTTGCACAGGCTAAAATAAAGAAGATGCCGGGGGGTCATGTAGTCCATAAGCTTTCTGTACTTTTCGCCGCTGACAAAAGCAAGAATGAGCATAAACATCGGCAGAAATACCAATGCACCGAAAATACAAACACCGCTGTTTGGGTCATAACTGCCCTCAGAAACCTTCAGCATAACGGCTGTATAAAGCTTACCCATGAGCTTTGCACCTGCCACACCGAAAACAAATGTTATAATTGTATATATAACAGCTCTGATTCGGGGCGTTTCATACTTCTTATGCGAAAAGAAGCACATAAGAAACATTCCGATAATGCCCACTGCATACATTGAGTTATATGTATCAATTTCCAACGGACCAAGGTTAATATTCGGCAATATAAGACATTCTCCTTCCGATTTTTTTTACATACTACCGCTATTATTCAGAAAAATTATAGCAATCTTTGAGAAACAAAAGATAAACTCACTGCAATATAATATGAACAAACTGTGAACATACCCTATTGGTTTATTTTTTGTTTATTATTCTGTGATAATATAAAACACAAAGATAAACTATACGAAGGAAGTATTGATATGTTTAACATACTTGTTGCGGAAGACAACAAAAATTCAGCAAAATTATTAAAAATCATACTCAATCAGGCAGGTTATACGGTTTTCCTTGCAGGAAACGGCATTGAAGCTCTTGACATAATGGATAAAAAGCATGTAGACATTATTGTACTTGATGTTATGATGCCGAAAATGGACGGTTTTGAGTTCACCCGCCAATTAAGAGCTGTTGATGACAGAACGCCGATAATTATGCTTACGGCAAAACAGCAGGATATAGATAAATGCAACGGCTTTATCGCAGGGACTGACGATTACATGGTAAAGCCTTTCAATGAACAGGAGTTACTGCTGAGAATCAAGGCACTTCTCCGCCGTTCACAGATAAACAGTGAAAGAAAGATTACGATCGGTAACGTTATGATGGATTACGATGCACTGTCCGTAAAAAAAGGGCAATCAGATACAGATTCTGCCGCAAAAGGAATTTTATCTGCTGTACACTCTCCTTTCCAATCCCGAAAAGGTGTTTACGAGACTTCAGCTTATGGACAGGATATGGGGTATGGACTCGGAAACTGTTGATACAACAGTCAATGTTCACATCAACAGACTCAGAAAACGTTTTGAGGGCTGGACTGAATTTGAAATCATAGCAATTCGTGGAGTCGGTTATATGGCGGTGATCAATGATGGACAAAAAAATTAAAAGAAAAAAAATTTACAGACAAATCAAACAAACTGTTCTGTGCGGTATATTAGCTCTTATCATACAGACAACAACTCTCATGTTAGTGTTCTTGCTCTCACATATATTGTGCAAATTAGGTATTTTAAATATGGATAATTACAAAGCAATTGCTTTTTTTGATTTTGCAGCTGTCTGCATTTTTATCGGATGTACAATATCTGTAGTCGTTTTTCATTATCCCGTGGCTATATTTCAAAAGCTGATGGAAGCAATGGAACAAATTGCAAACGGGGATTATTCTGCACGCTTCGACATAAAAAAACCTAAGATAATAAAAAATATTGCCGATAAATTCAACAATATGGCACAGCAGCTCGGAAGTACCGAAAAGCTCAGCAGTGACTTTATAAACAATTTCTCACATGAGTTTAAAACACCCATAGCTTCAATTAACGGTTTCGCAAAAATACTGAAAAACAACAATCTTTCCGATAAGGAACGTAATGAATGTCTGGACGTCATAATTCAGGAATCGGCACGGCTCAGCAATCTGTCGACCAACATACTCAATCTTTCAAAAATAGAGCAGCAATCCATACTGACAAACAAGGAACGGATCGATATAAGCGAACATCTCAGACTCGTTATCGGTGCATTATATCCGAAATGGTCAAAGAAAAACATTGAGTTTATTTTTAATGTTGAGGAATTTTACATTACAGGCAACAAGGAAATGCTCGAACAAGTATGGATAAACTTGATTGACAATGCAATCAAATTTTCACCTGAGGGCGGAAAAATTAATATTGCAATAAACACCGTTGCGGATAAGATAGAATGCACAATAGAAAATAACGGCAAACCTATCCCCGAGGAAAGTACCGAATATATTTTTAATAAATTTTACAAAGCGGATAAATCGCATTCAACAAGCGGAAACGGACTGGGGCTTCCCCTTGTAAAAAAAATAGCCAAACTTCACAACGGAGATGTTTATCTTAAAAAATCTGATGAAGACGGAACAGTTTTTGCTGTTTCATTACCTAAACAATAAATTAACAAAAAATTAAAGATCAGCAGGAATTAAACTCCCCTGCTGATCTTTTTTTTGCAGAAAAATTTTCTCTGCAAGTAAATCAAAAAAACTGACCCGTATTGCACTGAATATACAAAACGGATCAGCTGATAATTCTGTAAATAATTTTGAAAATAAAATATTATATACGTGCAACGCCTGTTTTTCGGGCAGCTTCAGCAACAGCTTCGGCTACAGTTTTGCCAACACGGGGGTCAAAAGCTTTCGGAATGATGTAATCGGCAGATAATTCATCATCTGAGATAAGTCCTGCGATAGCATTTGCCGCCGCCATTTTCATTTCCTCATTTATTTCACTTGCACGGACATCAAATGTACCACGGAAAATTCCGGGAAACGCAAGAACATTATTGATCTGATTCGGATAGTCAGAACGTCCGGTTGAAATGACCAGTGCTCCACCCGCTTTTGCATCGTCGGGGAAAATTTCGGGATTCGGATTTGCACACGCAAAAATGATCGCATCACGATTCATTGTTTTTACCATTTCGGAAGTGACAATACCCGGTGCGGAAAAACCTAAAAATACGTCAGCTCCACGGAGTGCATCGGCAAGCGTACCTGTCTGTTTATGACGATTTGTAAGCGTTGCCAGCTTCTTCATATGCTCATGAGGTATATCAGATGAACCTTCACACAGTATACCGAATTTATCACACAGAGTGATATTTTCAAATCCTGCAGCCAACAGCAGACGGCAGACGGATGAACCTGCAGCTCCGATGCCGTTGATAACGACTTTCACTTCCGCACGGTCTTTTTTTACAAGCCTCAATGCATTGGTAAGACCTGCAAGAACGATAACTGCAGTGCCGTGCTGATCATCGTGAAATACAGGGATATCGCATTTTTCTTTGAGCTTCTGCTCTATCTCAAAACATCTCGGTGCAGAAATATCCTCAAGATTTATACCGCCGAAGCTGCCTGAAATATTATATACCGTCTCCACAAATTCGTCCACATCTTTCGTTTTCACACACAGAGGGAAAGCATCAACACCACCGAATGATTTAAACAGAACGCACTTGCCTTCCATAACGGGCATGCCTGCTTCCGGTCCGATGTCACCAAGTCCGAGAACAGCACTGCCGTCAGTTATGACAGCACACAGATTATGTCTTCGGGTAAGCTCGTAGCTTTTATCCGTATCTTCTTTTATCGCAAGACATGGCTGTGCAACACCCGGTGTGTATGCAAGGGACAGATCGTCCTTTGTTTCGGTGGGGACTGTAGCAACCACCTCAATTTTACCTTTCCATTCTCCGTGAAGACGAAGTGATTCTTTTGCGTAATCCATAACTTTTTTCTCCTTAAACCATTTTTGCAGGGTCAACTGCTTCGTCGTATTCTTCTTCAGTAAGCAATCCCTGCCCGATCACGGCTTCTTTTAATGTAAGACCGTTTTTATGTGCATATTTCGCAACAGCGGCGGCTCGGTCATAACCGATTTTCGGAGTAAGACAAGTAACGAGCATCAGCGAACGGTCAAGATAATCTTTCATTTTGTCTGCATTTACGGTAATTCCGCATACGCAATTATCGGCAAATGAGCACATCGCATCGGCAAGCAATCTTACGGACTGCAAAAAATTATACGCACACACAGGCATAAACACATTCAGCTCAAAATTGCCCTGAGAGGCTGCAATCCCCACTGCTGTATCGTTACCCATGACCTGAACTGCGACCATTGTGACGGCTTCGCACTGCGTGGGATTTACTTTTCCCGGCATAATAGAGCTGCCCGGTTCATTTTCCGGTATATTCAGCTCTCCGAGTCCCGAGCGTGGACCTGCGGCAAGCCAACGGATATCGTTTGCGATCTTCATAAGATTTGCGGCAAGAGCTTTGAGTGCTCCGTGGGCAAATACAAAAGCCTCTTTTCCTGTCAATGCACGGAATTTATTTTCATCGGGAATAAATTCTGTACAGAGTAATGATGACAGTACATCACACACATCTTTATCAAATCCTGCAGGGGCATTAAGTCCTGTTCCAACTGCCGTTCCGCCGATCGCAAGTTTGCGAAGCGGCAAAAGTGAAGCAATGACCATATCTCTTGCACTTTCCAGAAGTCCGCACCAACCGCTGACCTCCTGTGCAAACTTTATCGGAGTGGCATCCTGCAGATGAGTTCTGCCGATTTTTATTACATCGGGATTTTCCTTTTCAAGTGCAGAAAATGCACCTATAAGCCTGTCAAGTGACGGCAGCAAACTATCCTCAATTGCACAGACAGCGGCAATATTCATCGCAGACGGAAATGTATCATTAGAGCTCTGGGATGCATTTACATCATCATTGGGATGAAGTAATTTTTTTTCTGCAAGTGCATTGCCACGTCCTGCAATAACTTCATTGACATTCATATTTGTCTGAGTTCCGCTGCCTGTCTGGAACACTGACAAAGGAAAATGCTCATAAAGTTCACCGATAAGTATCTCATCCGTTACTTGTTCAATAAGCTTTGATTTTTCTGCTGATATTCTGCCCGACTGGCCGTTTACACGGGCACAGGCTTTTTTTAGGGAAGCAAACGCAGAAATTATCTCCTTCGGCATTGTCACATCGCCGATCTTAAAATTCATATAACTACGCTGAGTCTGAGCACCCCAGAATTTATCGGCAGGTACTCTGACCTCACCCATTGTATCTTTTTCGATCCTAAAATCCATTCCATACACCTCAGTTTTACATTATAACTTATAATAAGAATGTATGCAAGCATAAAATCAGCAGTAATTCAACCGTTCCGGAATAATGCGTTTCTACGGACGTTTTAACAGAGTCCCTGTTGAAATACATACAATTGTATATGTAAAAACAAAGGTTATTTTAAACATTTTCAGCATAAATACATATAAACATGTGGAAATATAAGAATTTATATGCTATACTCAAGAAAACGCCTATTCTAACCGAAAGCGAGGTCATACTATGAAGAAAAAATTTATCAGTATCGCACTGACTGCAGGTATTGCAGTGTCTTTTTGCAGCTGCGGCAATAACGATGTTGCCGAACCGCTTGAGAATGCATTGAATGATGTTTCAATGAGCGATGTGGAGCTTCTCAATGCTTATGAACAGAATGCTTTTGATCTGGAAGTCAGCTATTTAAAGAAGCTCGATGCTGACAAGCTGCTGAAAGGCTTTTGTGACATCGGCGGTGTGGAAAGCAGTGCAACTCTGTACGGCGGTTGGGAGACTTCATCTATTCAAGGGCATACATTAGGACATTATCTTTCTGCCGTTTCTCAGGCTTATGCCACTTCGGGCGATGCAGAGCTTAAAACAATTGCAGATCATATTGTATCAGTTCTCGCCGAGTGTCAGAATTCAAATACAGGATATCTTGCCGCTATACCGGAAGATCACTATGCCCGAATTGAGCAGGGCAACACATCAGGCACATGGGTACCGTGGTACACTATGCATAAAATAATAGCAGGTCTGATTGATG